>DASPZH010000174.1:0-13440 GCA_035636335.1 Streptosporangiaceae bacterium | reverse complement strand
GCCCGCCTCCGCCGACATCGTTGTGGCAGCGATGTTCGCCGGCGAACCACGGTGCCACAACGATGTTGCTGAAGTGGCCTCGAGACGAGCATCGTTGTGGCAGCGATGTTCGCGATGGCCCGCGCGACGGCGAAGGGCGAGAGTGGAGCGGGTGGCGGACCGGCGTGCCGACCGCGGCCCGATCAGCTCGCTCGGTGATGGCGCCGGGGTCGGGGCACAGGTCCATGCCGGGCGCGTCCGGGGTCGGCGCGGGGGACGTGTGCTTGACCGGGGCGGTCATGGCCCGGGGAACCGGGAAGCCGGCTCGCTGCCAGCCGCCGGGTGAGGTTTCTTCTCGCGGCCGGTGCCGAAGCTGATGCTGCTGGACACGGGCTCACCCATCCTTGCGTGCGCGGGCTGGCCTGTGCCGGTGCCTCATCGGGTTCGGGGCGACAGGGGCCGGGGCTGCTGGCAGGGCTGTCGGGGGCCAGGCTCGGTGTTTTCGATGACCAGGCGCGCGGCCTGGTTATCGGGGGTGAGTTTCGGATTTGGCGCAACCCGCTATAGACCGGTCAATCCACCACGATCATGGTCGCGGGGACAGGGTTATGGCGCCGGGGCCGCGGTCCGGCGGCGACGGCGCGGCGGACAGATTGTCCGGGCCGTAGCCGGGCATCCAGCGCATTACCTCGGAGCGGAACTCGCCGGTGGCCTCTAGCTGGCAGAGCACGCCGACTCCGGCCGTCGAGACCCGGTGGATCAGGATGTACGACGGCGGCAGGTTGAGCTGCCTGGCCACGCTGGCGCCGCGCAGGTCAGTGACCCTGGCCGCCTCGCCGCGCATCCACTCCCGGCTGAACGTGAACGACTCGTGCCTGGACGGGTCGGCCAGGGGAGCGAGGAAGCTCCGCAGCGCCTCGAGATCGACGTTGACCCCCGGTCTCAGGAAGCCGTGCTCGCGCAGTTCGGCTTCGGCTTCGGCGATGTCGCCGTCGGTGTGCACCAGCCAGAGCAGCCTGCCGAACAGCGGCGGCAGCCCCTCAGGCAGCCGGTCGACCGCGCCGAAGTCCAGCACGCCTAGCCTGCCGTCGTCGAGCAGCCGGAAGTTACCCGGGTGCGGGTCGGCATGCAGCAGCCCCGCCCTGGCCGGGCTGGAGAACAGCAGCCTGACGAGCAGCAGCCCGGCCCGGTCACGCTGCTCCTGCGTCCCCTCGGCGATGATCTTGGCCAGCGGCGTGCCGTCCATCCACTCGCTGACCAGGACATGGTCGGTGGCCGCCACGGTCGGCGGCACGAAGATGTCGGGGTCGCCCGCGAACGCCTCGGCGAAAGCGTCCTGGGAGGTGGCCTCGAGCCGGTAGTCGAGTTCCTCGGCGACACGGGCCCGCAGCTCGTCAAGCAGCGGCTTGACGTCCAGCCCGGGCATCAGCACGCCGAACAGCCTGCCGACCCGGCTGATCTGCGCGAAGTCGCTGGCCAGCGCCTTCCCGGCGCCCGGGTACTGGATCTTGACCGCGACCTGCCGGCCGTCGTGCCAGACCGCCTTGTGTACCTGGCCGATCGACGCGGCCGCGGCCGGGCGGTCGTTGAACTCAGCGAAGCTGTCTCGCCAGGTTGCGCCGAAGTCCGCGGCAAGCACCCTGTGCACGGTGCTCGCGGGCAGCGGCGGCGCCGACTCCTGGAGCCTGGTCAGCGTCGCCCGGTAGGGGCCCGCGAGCTCGGGCGGCAGCGCGGCCTCGAAAATGGACAGCGCCTGGCCCAGCTTGAGCGCGCCGCCCTTGAGCTCGCCGAGCACCCGGAAGATCTGCTCGGCGGTCCGCTGCTGTATCTCCTGGGCGACGATCTCCGCCGGCCTGCCGCCGACCCGCTTGCCGAGTCCGAGCACGGTCCGTCCCGCCAGGCCGACCGGGAGGGCGGCGAGCTTCACCGTCCTGGTGACGGCGCGGCGGGGCAGATCGGCCATAGTCTCTATTGTCGGTTACCTGACGGTGTGCTGGTGCACGGGCAAGCCGGATGTGGTGGCCAGCTCCGACGGCGCCAGCGCCAGTCGGGCAGCACGAGTTCGAGGGTCCCGTTGGCCGCCGCGCTCGCGATCGGGGCGGTCTCGATCGCCGTCAGCGCCTGTGCGGAGGCCTGGGCCGCGACGGCGGCGGCCAGCACGGCATCACAGGCGGCCGGCTCGGGCCTGCGGCGCCGGATCTGGGCCAGGATGAGCGGCCACGCCGGGTCGTTGCCGGCCCGGACGTAGTCCAGGCAGCGCAGGCACGCGGTCTTGCCCGGCACGACGAGCGGGCCGACAACGCCGATCGCCTCACTGGCCATGACGGCCAAGTGCGCAACGTGCTTCCTGGTCAGCTCCGTGGCGCGGTCGCCGGCCCGGTGCCCGACCAGGATGACCAGGTCGGGCGGGCCCGGCGGCCCGGAGCGAGGCCGCCGTCCGCGCGCTCCACGGCCCGGTCCGGCGGGCGCGCCGTTTGCCGGGCCGGCCCCGCCGGCCCCGTCGGCCCCGTCGCCAGCCAGCGTCCGGCAGATCCGCACGTGGCCGAGCCCCGAGGCGCTGAGGATCCTGGCCACGGCACGGCCGAGCCGCCGATCGCCGTCGATCGTGACCACGGCGGCCCGGCGCTTGGCGAGCGCCCTGGCCCCGCCATCGCCGTCGCGACGCGCCAGCGAGGTAGTGGCCAGCTCGGGCGCGAGCTTGGCCCGCAGCGGCGACGGGAGTGCCCGCAGCGTGCTCACCGGGAAGTCATCGAGCGCGCCGCCCGCGGCCAGCAAGGTCAGGATCCGCTCGCTGGCCTCGGCCGGGATTCCCCGGCCGGCCGCCACGGCGATGACCTGGTCACGGTCCCGGCTGCCGTCGAGTAAGTCGATCAGGAATGCCGCCTGGCCCATCCCGGACAGCGCGGTGGCCCGCCGCGGGTCGATTCCGATCTGGAGCGTGTCCCGGTCACGCCACACGGGCAGTAAGCCGGACTTGATCGCTGGTCGCATGAGGGAAGCCTGCCACCAGGGTCCGACAGCGCCCGTGGCCTGGACCCGTTCGCGGAACATAGGCCGGCGTTCCGGGTGAGGTCAACTGCTGCTGTGGACAACGGTGTGCGGATTGTGGGGAGACCGGGGAGTGTCCCTGTGGATAGCTGTGGGAAAACCTGTGAACTGATGCGGGGCGGCCTGCGAATATCCCGGCTGAACTGCAACCTTGGCCTCCACGACCTGTGGATATCAGATCCATCCGCCGCCACCCGCCGGGGGCCCTTCGGGCACGTACCTGTGCCGGGAGCACGGCGGCTGTGACAGCGACCTGGCCGGGGTCAGCCGCGAGCGGGCATGATCGCCGGGAGTTTCGGGGCACAGGTCCGCGGACGGGGCTGATGCCGGCCGGCCCGCGGGGTCAGGGCGGGGGCGGGATCAAGCCGTAAGGTCTGCGCCAGATACAGCCGCAAATCCTTCGCGTTACCGCAAACCCTTCGCCTTGTCTGCCGCCGGGCCGCCGTCACGCCCCGCCGGCCCGGCCGCCCATGCACATCCCAGCGCTTGCGCCGCCGTTGAACGGCGCCGAACTACCGGTCAACGATCTAGTCGGTCGGAGCCTCAGCCAGCGCCCGGGTCGGGACCCGCGTCTTGGTCGGGACGGGCTTCTGGGTCGGGACCGGCTTCTGGGTCGGGACGGGCGTCGGCCTCGGGGTTCTCGGCTTGGGACGCCGAATCGGGCGGCTCGGCGACCGGGCCTGGCTCGTCGGTCAGGGCGGACAGGTCAAGCTCGGGCCGGCCGCGGACGAAGCCCTGCGGGTCGTCGAGATCCTCGGCCGTCGGCAACAGGTCCGGGTGAGACCACATCTCGTCTCGGCCGCCGACTCCCCGTGCCTGCGTCAGCGCTTGCCACATGGTCGCGGCTTCGCGAAGTCGGCGCGGCCGCAGTTCGAGGCCGACGAGGGTAGCGAATGTCCGCTCGGCGGGGCCGCCTGTCGCCCTGCGGCGCCTGATCGCCTCCGCGAGCGCGTCGGCCTCAGGCAACCGATCGCGGGCAGCGTCGGCAACCACGCTGGCGACCCACCCCTCGATCAGCGCGAGCAGCGTCTCGATCCGGGCCAGCGCCGCCTTCTGCTCCGGCGTGTCCTCCGGCTGGAACGTGGCCGCGCCGGTCAGCGCCTCGTTGATCGCCTCCGGGTTGGCCGGGTCGATGCTGGACAGGTCGACCTGTTCCATCATTTCCCGGAGCGAGTCGGGATCCGCCTTGATGCCGCGGGCGTAGTCCTCGACCGCTCCGAGCAGCCGCGCCCGCAGCCAGGGGACGTGGCTGAACAGCCGGTGGTGCGCCGCTTCGCGCATCGCCACGAAGAGCCTGACCTCGTCCTCGCCTACCGACAGCCCCGCGCCGAACGCCGCGACGCCGACCGGGAGCAGCGCGGCCGTTCCCTCGGGCCCGATCGGCAGCCCGATGTCGCTGGAGCTGATGATCTCCTCGGCCAGCGTCCCCACGGCGGCTCCGGCCCGGCCGCCGACCATCATCCCGCCGATCCGGCGCATCATCTGGCCCAGGCCGCCGAGCGCGCCAAGGCCGCCCATCGCGGACCGCAGGTCGGGCGGCAGTTCCTCCAGGTCCGCGTCGGTCACCGTCAGCAGGCCGCTCATCGTGTCGACGGCTCGCTCGGCGATTGGCTGGCAGAGCTTCTGCCAGACGGGCATCGTGGCTTCGACCCACTCCGAGCGGCTCCACGCCTTGATCGAGCGGATGCCGCTGGGCAGCGAGGTCGCGTCCTCGAGCCACAGATCGCCCAGCCTGACCGCCTCGACGACGGCCGTGCGCTGGTTGTCCAGGACGCTCGGATCGCCCTTCGCGGCGATCGCCTGCCGCGCGGTGTTCTCCGCAAGCTCCCAGTTCACCGGCCCGCCCTGATAAGCCATCAGGTCGGCGACCTGCCGCAGCGCCTCGGCAAGCTGCTGCGGGTCGCCGAACGGTCCGCCGGGTCCGAACGGCCCGCCAGGCTCCAGCGGCCCCTGACCTCCGCCGGCGCCCGAACCCGAGCCGCCCGAGCCGCCCGAGCGGCCCGAGCCGCCCGAGCCGCCCGAGCCCGGGCCGCCCGGGCCGCGCTCAGGGTCGTCTCCTGGCTGTCCCGGCAGGCCGAAGCCGAAGGGAGGCTCACTCATCGCTATAGCCTCTCAGGCAGGATGGATGTATCACATTCGCCAAGTTATCCCAGGAGCGCTTCGCGGTGAGCGACCGAGTGGCCAAGGTTCGCCAAGAGCGGAGCGATTCCGGCGGGCGAAAGGGCACCCGCAGGCGGGGCGCCAGCGACCCGCGCGGAACCGGACGCGGGCTGGCCGCCGCACCGCGCGGCGACCGGCCCGTGGTCGCCGTGACCGGCGCCGCGCACGATCTCGGCCTCGCGCTGACGGCCCGGCTGGCGCAGTCCGACCGGTTCGGCCGGGTCGTGGCCATCGACGACCACCGCGGCGACCTGACCGGCGTGATCTGGCGCGTCGTCGACGTCCGCGACCCGGTCCTGGTCGGCAGGCTGTCCGGCATCGACGTGATCGTGCACACGGACCTGGACCTGGCGGCGGACTCCGACTCCAGGGCCAGGCGGGCCTACAACGTGCGCGGCGCGCAGACCGTGCTGACCGCGGCGGCGGCCGGCGGCGTGCGCCGGGTGGTTCTCGTCACCAGCGCGATGGTGTACGGGGCAAAGCCGGACAACCCGGTGCCGATCGCCGAGGACGCCCCGCTGAACGCCGACCCCGACGGCAGCGTCGTCGGCGACTTCATGGAGATCGAGCAGCTCGCTGAGCGCTCGCCGCGTACCAACCCCGGCATGGAGATCACCGTCGTCCGCCCTGCCGCCCTCGTCGGCGAGGGCATCGACACCCTGATCACCAGGCACTTCGAGGCGCCGCGGCTGCTCGCGGTCAAGGGATGCGCGCCTCGCTGGCAGTTCTGCCACATCGCCGACCTGCTCTCGGCGATCGAGCTCGCGGCGGCCGGCGAGGTCGGCGGCGCCTTCGCCGTTGGCTCTTCCGGGTGGCTTGAACAGGACCAGGTGGAGGAGCTGTCGGGACTGCGCCGGATCGAGCTGCCGGCCGGCGTGACGTTCGCGACCGCGCAGCGGCTGCACCGGGCGGGCATCACCCCGGCCCTGGTGTCCGACCTGCGCTATGTCGTCTATCCCTGGGTCGTCGACTGCAAGGCGCTGCGCGAGGCCGGCTGGCAGCCGACGGTCAGCAACACCGAGGCGCTCGAGGCGCTGCTCGAGCAGCGCGCGGGTCACCACGCCGTGGCCGGCCGGCGGCTGGCCAAGAAGGACGCGACCATCACGGCCGCGGGTGCCACGGTCGCCGTCATCGGGACCGCCGCGATCGTCCGTCAGGTGCGCAAGCGCCGTCGTGAATCCTGACCGGCCCGATGTAGCGTGGCCTGGTGAATGTCATCCGGCTCGCCGAGCTGCGCGACACGCCGCTGTCCGTCGACGAGGTCTATGCCGCGGTGACCATGTCCGCGGCAGGCGGCATCGCGGTCTTCGCCGGGGCTGTCCGTGATCATGATCACGGACAGCCTGTCACCGGGCTGTCCTACTCGGCGCATCCGTCCGCCGCCGACCAGTTGCTCAAGGTCGCCGAGCAGGTCGCTGACCGGTTCGACGTCCACGCCGTGGCCGCGGTGCACCGCGTCGGCGACCTCGCCATCGGCGATCTGGCCGTGGTCGTGGCGGTCTCGGCCGGCCACCGGGCCATCGCGTTCGACGCGTGCCGCGCGCTGATCGACGAACTGAAGGCGACCGTGCCGATCTGGAAGCACCAGAGGTTCGCCTCCGGCGACAGCGAATGGGTCAACAGCGCGTAGCCTTGCCGGCATGTCACGTCGCGGCGCTACCCTGCTGATCGCGGGCATCGGAGTCCTCGCCTGCCTTGTCGTCGTCTTCGCGCTGCCGGTGCCTTACGTGGCGCTGGTTCCCGGCCCCACGTACAACACGCTCGGCCCGCTCAACGGCAAGCCGGTCGTCCAGATCACCGGTCATCGCACGTACACCGCGCCCGGGCATCTCAACATGGTCACGGTGTCCTATGTGGGCGGCCCGGGCGCCAACCCGCCGTTCACCATCGTGGCCGCGCTCCAGGCCTGGCTCAGCCCGCAGGAGGCGGTCGTTCCCCAGCAGGAGCTGTTCCCGCCCGGCCAGACCCAGCAGCAGGTGGTCAAGCAGGACACCGAGGAGATGGCCAACTCGCAGCAGACCGCCCAGGCGGCGGCGCTGTGCCAGCTCGGCATCGCGTTCACCACGACCGACACGGTCGCGCAGACGATCAAGGGTCTGCCGGCCGCTGGCCACCTGCGCCGCGGTGACGTCATCACGGCGGTCGGCGGCCTGCCGGTGACCTGCCGGCACAGCGCCGCGACCATGATCGAGGCGCATCCGGTCGGCAGCCGGGTCGAGCTCACGATCAGGCGAGGAGGCAAGAGCCGCAACATTTCCCTGACGACCTCCAGCTACCAGGGCCGCCCTGTCATCGGGGTCAACGTCGTCGAGTCGTTCACGTTCCCGTTCAAGGTGAAGATCAATATCGGCAATGTCGGCGGACCGAGCGCGGGCATGATGTTCGCGCTGGCGATCATCGACAAGCTCACCCCGGCCAACCTGGCCGGGGGCAAGTACATCGCGGGGACCGGCGAGATCGATGCTGGCGGCGCCGTCAGCCCGATCGGCGGGATCCAGCAGAAGATGGCCGCAGCCCGCGCGGCAGGCGCCACCGTATTCCTCGCCCCGGCCGGCAACTGCGCGGACACCGCCGGCGCGGTGCCCGCGGGGCTGCGCGTCGTCAAGGTCAGCACGCTGCGCGGGGCGATCGCGGCGCTGAAGGCGCTCAAGGCCGGGAAGCCCGTCCCGGCCTGCTCCTAACCGATCTGCCTAACTGCCCGAACCGCCCGGCCGGCAGTACCCGCCCGAACCGGCCGGCAGAGTCCGCCCGACCGGCGGAACCCGCCCGACCTGCCCAGCTTCCGGCCCGGCGGAGACCCGCGAGGGCGTTCGGCAGGGATAGCCGCTGGAACTAGTTGCCTTGACGGTAAGTTGCCGTCAGGGAGTCACGCGGTCGCGTGTTCCGCCGCTAGAGCGAAACGGCAGCAGGGCCGCAAGTCGCGCACAGCGGTTCACGCCGTCGAAGGGGAGAACGGTGACCTTCAGAGTTCCCGGCTCGCAAGGCTCGGGTGCCGGCCGTCCGGTCGTGCTGCCCCGCTGGCCGAGGTTTGTCGTTCCCGCCGTCATCGCCGTAGTGGTGGCGGCGGTCCTGATCGCTGTCGTCGCGGGGATCTGGACCGACTTCTGGTGGTATCGCTCGGTGAGCCAGACCAGGGTGTTCACGACGACCTACAGCACCAAGTGGCTGCTGTTCGCGATCACCGCGCTGTTCATGACGGCGGTCATCGGCGCGAACATCTGGGTGGCCTACCGGCTGCGCCCCGAGGTGCCGCCCAGCGGGCCCGGGCATCAGGGCGTGGAAGCCTACCGGGGCGCGATCGACCCGCACCGGCGCGGGGCGATGACGGTGCTGCTCGGGCTGATCGCCCTGATCACCGGCCTGGCCGCGGCGGGCAACTGGCAGACCTGGCTGATGTTCGTCAACCGGGTGCCGTTCGGCCGCAAGGATCCGCAGTTCCGCCTGGATATCTCGTTCTTCGTCTTCGTCTACCCGTTCCTGCGGATGATCCTGTCCTTCCTGTTCGCCGCCGTGCTGCTCTCGCTCGTCTTCGCCGCGGCGGTGCACGTGCTGTACGGGGGGCTGCGGCTGGCCAGGCATGCGCAGCCGTCCAGGGGCGCCCGCGGCCAGCTTTTCGTGCTGGCCGGCATCTTCGTCGCGCTCAAGGCCGCCGCGTACTGGGTGGACAGGTACGGGATCAACTTCTCCCAGCGCGGCGTCGTGCAGACCGGCGCGTCCTACACCGACGTGCACGCGGTGCTGCCGGCCAAGACCGTGCTCGCGGTGATCGCGGTCATCTGCGCGGCGCTGTTCCTGGCCGGCGCGTTCCGGCGGAGCGCGCTGCTGCCCGCGATGGGCTTCGGCCTGCTCGTGCTGTCCGCCGTGCTCATCGGCGGCGTCTACCCGTTCATCATCCAGCAGTTCGTCGTCAAGCCGAACCAGCAGGCGAGGGAGAAGCCCTACATCGCGCGCGAGATCAAGAACACGAGGCTGGCCTACGGGATCACCGGCAACACGACGGTCCGCACCTACCCCGCCGTGACGACCCTGACCCGCGCCCAGCTCGCCCAGCAGGCGGCCGCGGTGCCCGACTTCCGGCTGCAGGACCCTGACGTGTCCTCCACGGCATTCCAGCAGCTTCAGCAGGTCAAGGGCTACTACCAGTTCGCCGGCGTGCTCGCGATGGACAGGTACAAGTACGGTTCTGCTCCGGCGCCGCAGGACACCGTGGTCGGCGTCAGGGACATGGCCGGGCCCCCATCCGGCCAGGCCAACTGGGTGAGCACGCACCTGATCTACACGCACGGGTACGGCTTCGTCGCGTCCACGGCGGCGCAGGCCGCCGAGCCGAGCGGCAACCCGGACTTCATCGAGAGTGACATCCCGCCGACCGGCGCGCTGGGCGTCACGCAGCCGCGCGTCTACTTCGGCCACGAGGGCGCCAGCTATGTCATCGTCGGGGGCCGGCAGCGTGAGCTTGACTACCCGAACGAGAGCTCCCGCGGCCAGAGCAACACCACCTATCACGGCGGCGGCGGCGTGAAGATCGGCTCTTTCGGCAGCAGGCTGCTGTTCGCGGTCAGGTTCCGCGAGCTGAACATCCTGCTGTCCAGCGCGCTCGACGGCAACTCGCGCATCTTGTACATCCGCGATCCGCTCGAGCGGGTGCACAAGGTGGCGCCGTTCCTCACCCTCGACGGAGACCCGTACCCGGTCGTTGTCGACGGCCAGATCGAGTGGGTGGTCGACGGGTACTCGACCACGGACGACTACCCCTACTCCAAGCGCATCGGGCTAGGCCAGGCCAGCTCGAACACCTACAGCCCGGGCGGGCTGGCGAGCGGCCAGGTCAACTACGTCCGTAACTCGGTCAAGGCGACCGTCAACGCCTACACCGGCGCCGTTCACCTCTACCAGTGGACGGCCAACCCCGTGCTGCGGGCGTGGATGAAGGCCTTCCCCGGCCTGGTCTTGCCGAAGAGCGCGATACCCCCGGGGCTCCTGCCGCACCTGCGCTATCCCGAGGTGATGTTCGACGCGCAGCGCGAGATCCTCGCGCAGTTCCACGTGACCGACCCGGCGTCGTTCTACGGCGGCCAGAACTTCTGGACCGTGCCCGACGACCCGACGCTGCCGAAGAACGTCCAGATCGCGCAGCCGCCGTACTTCATGACGCTGTCCATGCCGGGCGCCGCCGCGCCCGAGTTCTCGCTGGCCACCATGTTCACGCCGACGAAGAGGACGAACGCCTCCGCGTACATGGCGGTGAACAGCGACCCGACGCATCCGGCGACCTACGGGAAGATCACGATTCTGCAGTTTCCGCAGGACACCGCGATCCCCGGGCCTGGGCAGGTGCAGAGCAACTTCGAAGCCTACGTGCCCGCCTCCAAGCAGCTCTCACTGTTGCGCCGGGGCGGGTCGAAGGCGACGCTCGGCAACCTGATCACGGTGCCGCTCGGCGGCAGCCTGCTGTCGGTCGAACCGGTCTACGTGCAAGCATCCTCCAAGACCAACGCCGGTTCGTATCCGCAGCTCAAGAAGTTCTTCACGTTCTACTACTACGGCGCGGGCGGCGGTCAGGTCGGATTCGAGAACTCGCTGAGCGATTCTCTGGCGCAGGTGTTCGGCACGGCTGGCCAGGCCCCCGCAGGCCCCTCCGGGCCAAGCGGCGGGCACGTGAGCGCGCAGGTGCTGCAGTTCCTCGCGCAGGCCGAGCAGGACTACAAACAGGCCCAGGCCGCGCTGCGGGACGGTCGGCTCGACCTGTACTACCAGGACATCGTGAAGATGAAGACGGCGCTCGACCAGGCCAGGGCCGCCGGCAGCCCGGGCCCGACAGGATCGGGCCCGCCGGCCTCGCCGTCGCCGCCGGCCTCGCCGTCGCCGTCACCGTCGGCGTCGCGCTCGCCCTAGCCGGCGCCTGCCCGAGGGCCGCGCAGAAAGCGGCGAAGGCCGCCCTTGGCGGGCCACGTCGCCCCGTTCGAGGGCGTAGGCTCGGTGCTGCGGGGACGTAACAGGGCGAGGACTTCACTGTGGCGGTTCCCGGTTGCCGAAGAATGGCCATCAGAGAGGAGCCTGACGCGCAGTGGGACCCCGTGTGCTCCTTGACGCGACTGGCGTTTCCGCTGACCGAGGAGCGCTCGGCCGCTACGTCGATGGCCTGGTCAAAGCGCTGGCCGAGGCCGGATGCGACCTCGCGCTGGCCTGCCAGCGCGCCGACGAGGAGCGATACGCGAGGCTGCTGCCCGAAGCCCGCATAGCGCCGGGTCCGCCGGCCATCGCGCACCGGCCGGCCAGGCTGGCCTGGGAGCAGAGCGGGCTGCCGCTCGTGGCGACTCAGGTCGAGGCCGACGTGATCCACTCGCCGCACTATTCGATGCCGCTGCGACCTGGCCTGCCGACCGTGGTGACCATTCACGACCTCGCGTTCTTCACCGCGCCCGACACGCACAGCCCGGTCACGGCCACCTTCTACAAGGCCGCGATCAGGACCTCGGCGCGGCGGGCGACCCGGCTGATCGTCCCGTCCAAGGCCACCCGCGACGAGGTGGTGCGGGTGCTCGAGGCCGACTCGACCAAGATCGACGTGGCCTACCACGGCGTCGACCACGCCTTGTTCTGCCGGCCTGGACAGGCGCAGCTTGAGCGTGTCGCCGGCCGGCTCGGCCTGCACGGGCGGCCGTACGTGGCCTACCTGGGCACGCTCGAGCCGCGCAAGAACGTGCCCGCGCTGATCGCCGGCTGGGTCGAGGCCGTCGTCGACCTGGCCAAGCCGCCAGCGCTGGTGCTGGCCGGCGGCACCGGCTGGAGCGACGAGGTCGACGCGGCGGTGGCCGCCGTCCCCGCGCACCTGCGCCTGGTCCGCCCCGGCTACCTGCACTTCACCGACCTGCCAGGGTTCTTCGGCGGCGCCCTGATCGTCGCGTTCCCCAGCACCGGCGAGGGCTTCGGCTTGCCCGTGCTCGAGGCCATGGCGTGCGGCGCGCCGGTGCTGACCACGCACCGCACGTCCCTGCCCGAGGTCGGCGGCGACGCGGTCGCCTACACCGAGCCGGACGAGGCGAGCATCAAGACCGCGCTGCGCGCGCTGATCGACGACGGCGCGCAGCGGGAGGCGCTCGGCAACGCCGGCTACGCCAGGTCGCTCGAGTTCACCTGGGCCGCGTCGGCGCAGGCGCATATGGCGTGCTATGAACGCGCCGCATCGGCGGGACAAGGGTAATCTCGCTGGTCATGCCGAGCGATGTCGAAAGCCAGGAGCACACGGTGCCGCCCCGCGACGGAGAAGGCGGGCACCTCGAGGCCATCTTGCTGGTCGGCGGGCAGGGCACCCGGCTGCGCCCGCTGACGATCGGGACTCCCAAGCCGCTGCTGCCCACCGCCGGAGTCCCGTTCCTCGCCCATCAGCTGGCCAGGGCCGCCGCGTCGGGCGTGCGCCGGATCGTGATGGCCACGGCGTACCGGTCCGAGATGTTCGCCGAGGTATTCGGCGACGGCTCGGAGTACGGGCTGGAGATCGTCTACGCGTTCGAAGACGAGCCGCTCGGCACCGGCGGCGGCATCCGCAACGCCGCCGCCAGCCTGGCCAGCGGCCCGGACGACCCGGTCGTCGTGCTCAACGGTGACATCCTGTCCGGGCACGACCTCGGCGCGCAGATCGACCTGCACCGCAAGGCCGACGCGGCGGTCACCCTGCACCTGGTGCAGGTGCCCGATCCGGCGCGGTTCGGCTGCGTGCCGACCGACCTGGACGGCCGGGTGACCGCGTTCCTTGAGAAGGACCCGCACCCGGTGACCAGCCAGGTCAACGCGGGCTGCTACGTCTTCACCCGGCGGTACATCGACGCGATGCCGGCCGGGCGGGTGCTCTCGGTGGAGCGAGAGACGTTCCCCGGCCTGATCGAGGCCGGCCAGACCGTCATGGGCTACCTGGAGTCCGCCTACTGGCTGGACGTCGGGACGCCGGAGGCGTTCGTGCGCGGCTCCTGCGACCTGGTGCTCGGCGAGCTGGCCTCGCTGGCGCTGCCCGGGCCGAGCGGCGCGGCACTGTTGCTGCCCGGTGCCCACGCTGACCCGTCCGCAGACCTGTCCGGCGGCACGGCGGTCGGCGCCGGGTGCGTGGTCGGCGCCGGCGCGGCGATCGACGGGTCGGTGCTCTTCGACGGCGTGACGGTCGGCGCCGGGGCCAGCGTGACCGCGAGCGTTGTCGGCGCCGGCGCCAGGATCGGCGACGGCGCCGTGCTGGCCGGCGTGGTGGTCGGCGCGGGCGCC
>DASPZH010000173.1:0-10414 GCA_035636335.1 Streptosporangiaceae bacterium | reverse complement strand
GATCTCCAAGATCGGGCTGGGCACCTGGCAGTTCGGCTCCCGCGAGTGGGGCTACGGCGACGCGTACGCGGGCTCGGGGGCCGCGGCGATCGTCCGCCGTGCCCTTGAGCTCGGGGTCACGCTCTTCGACACCGCCGAGATCTACGGCTTCGGGCGGAGCGAGCGGATACTCGGCGAGGCGCTGGGCGAGGATCTCAAGTCGGTGTTCCTGGCCACCAAGATGCTGCCCGTCATGCCGATCGCGCCGGTCGTCGAACAGCGCGGCGTCGCGAGCGCCAGCCGGCTGGGCGCGCGCAGGCTGGACCTGTACCAGGTCCACCAGGCCAACCCGGCCGTGCGCGACGGGACGATCATGCGCGGCATGCGGGCGCTGCAGCGGACCGGCCTGGTGGACGAGGTCGGCGTCAGCAACTACTCATTGAAGCGCTGGATCGCGGCGGAGAAGGCGCTCGGCACCCGAGTGCTGAGCAACCAGGTCCGGTACAGTCTCGCCGACCGCAGGCCAGAACGCGATCTCGTGCCGTACGCGCAGGCGCACGGGCGGGTCATCATCGCCTACAGCCCGCTGGCGCAGGGACTGCTGTCCGGCCGGTACGACAAGGCCAGCAGGCCGAAGAACAGCGTCAGGGCCAACAGCGCGCTCTTCCTGCCGGAGAACCTGGACCGGGCGGCCGGCCTGATCGCGGCCCTGCGCCAGGTCGCGGAGGCGCACTCGGCCACCCCGTCCCAGGTCGCGCTGGCCTGGCTGATCCGCAACCCGGTCGTCGTGGCGATCCCCGGCGCCTCGACGGTCCCGCAGCTTGAGAGCAATGCCGCCGCCGCCGAGATCGACCTGACCGACGAGGAGTACCGGACGCTGGCCGACGAGTCCAGCCGGTTCACGCCGGTCACCGGGCCGGCCGCGCTGCCCGGGCTGATCAGGAGCAAACTGCGCCGGTAGCGCTGGCCGGCACCGCGCGCTCAGCTCGCCACCGCCGGGCCGGTCGCGCCGTGCCGGGTCGCCGACTCGAACGCGTGCGCCAACGCGAGCAGCGGCCAGTCCTGCCGGCGGCCGCCGACGAGCTGGAGGCCGACCGGCAGGCCGCTGGGCGTGAAGCCGGCCGGGACCGAGATGGCCGGCAGCCCCGTCGCCGAGATCAGGTAGGCCGAGGCCATCCAGTCTAGGTAGTTGTGCTGCGGCACCCCGTCGATCTCGTGCACCCAGTCCAGGTCGATGTCGAACGCGGCGACCTGGGTTGCCGGGCAGGCGAGCATGTCGACGTTGCCGAAGAACTCGCTGACCCGTTCGGCCAGCTCGGCCAGCAGGCGGGTCGCGCGGCTCAGGTCCGCCGCGGTCAGTTCCTGCCCGCGCCGGACGTTCCAGGCGACGTTCGGCCCGACCCCGCCGGGATGCTCGGTCAGGAGCGGGCCGAACGCGGTGGCGTACCGCTGGGCCCGCCACGTCCTGAAGCCCTCGTCCGCGCCGGTCAGGTCGGGCGCGGCATCGACCACCTCACAACCCAGGTCGGCAAGCACCTGCCTGGCCGGGGCGAGAACGGCCCGGACCGCGGGGTCGACCGGCAGGCCGAGGTCGGCGCTCCAGCCCACCCGCAACCCGCGGACGTCCCGGTCGAGCAGCCCGGCGACCTGCGCCGGGTCGGCCAGCTCAGGCGGCGCGGCGTCGAGAGCCAGCGGCACCCGCGGGTCGGGTCCCGAGATGACCGCGAGCAGCAGCGCCACGTCGGCGACCGTGCGCCCCATCGGCCCCTCGACGCCCATCCAGTCCGCGGCGTCGGCGACCGGCCAGACCGGCACCCGCCCAGGTGACGGGCGCAGCCCGACCACGTTGCAGAAGCTCGCCGGATTTCGCAACGACCCGCCCAGGTCACTGCCGTCAGCAAGCGCGACCATCCGGGCCGCGAGCGCCGCCGCCGCGCCGCCGCTGCTCCCGCCGGCGCTAAGGCTCGGGTCGTACGGGTTCCTGGTCGCGCCGAACACCGCGTTGACCGTGTGCGACCCGGCGCCGAACTCCGGCGTGTTCGTCTTGCCCAGGCTGATCGCCCCGGCGCCGGACATCCGGGCCACGATCAGCGCGTCCCGGTCGGGGACATGATCGGAAAACAGCGGCGACCCGAACGTGGTCCGCACACCCGCGACCTCGACGAGGTCCTTGTGCGCGACCGGGAGCCCGTGCAGCAGCCCGGCCGGCTCGCCGCTCGCCAGCGCGTCGTCCGCCGCTGCGGCCTTGGCCAGCGCCTGGTCGAAGGTCGGGGTCACGATGGCGTTGACGACCGGGTCGGCCTGCTCGATCCGCTTGATGTGCGCGGCCACGACCTCGCGCGCCGACACCTCGCGGCGGCGCAGCAGGCCGGCCAGCGCGACCGCGTCATAACCGCACAGGTCGGTCATCCCTAGGTCAGGCGGCGCTCGGCCGCCCAGCGGGTGAGCTGGTGGCGGGTGGAGAGCTGCAGCTTGCGCAGCACCGAAGAGACGTGACTCTCGACGGTCTTGGCCGAGATGAACAGCTCCCGCGCGATCTCCTTGTACGTGTAGCCGCGGGCGATGAGCCGCAGCACGTCACGCTCGCGCGGGGTGAGCTGGTCGAGCTCGGCGTCGAACGCGGGACGCACCCCTTGGCCCGGCTGCCCAGAGGCGAACGCGTCGAGCACGAACCCGGCGAGCCTCGGCGAGAACACGGCGTCGCCGGCGGCGACCCGGCGGATCGCCTCGACAAGCTCGGGGCCCGAAATCGTCTTCGTCACATAGCCCCGGGCGCCCGACCTGATCACCACGATGACGTCCTCGGGTGCGTCGGACGCGCTCAGCGCAAGAAACCGCACTTGCGGGTGCGATTGCGTTAGCTCAGAAACGACATCCTGCCCGCCGCCGCCCGGCAGGTGGACATCCAGCAGCACCACGTCGGGCTCGCAACGCGCGATGCCGACGATCGCGGGCCGCACGTCATCGGCCTCGCCGACGACCTCGACCTCGTCGCCGAGCTCGGACCTGACGCCCGACCTGAACAGGCCGTGATCGTCGACGATGAACACGCGCGGCCGGCCGCCGTCCGCAGCGCCGCTCACGACGCCGGGCTCGGTTCGCGCTGGCCGGCGGTTCGCGGCATCGTGAGAACCACCTCCGTGCCCTCGCCGGGGACGCTGCGGATCGTCGCCGAGCCGCCGCGGCGCGCCATCCTGGCGCGTACCGACTCGGCCAGCCCCTTGCGGTCGGCCGGCACCGCGTCGGGGTCGAAGCCGCGGCCGCGGTCCCGCACGAACACCGACACGGCGTCCGGCTCGACCTCGGCGAACAGCGAGACCGAGCCGGCGCCCGACCACTTGGCCGCATTGACCGTCGCCTCGCGCGCCGCGGCGAGCAGCGCGCTCAGGTCGCTGTCCAGATCGCAGTCCCCGACGCTGATCGCCTCGACCACGATGCCGTGCTGGGCCTCGATCTCCTCCTGGATGACCCGGACGCCGCCGGCGAGCGTGGTCGCCAGGCCGTCGAGCGATCCCGGCGCCCGGCCGTCGAACAGCCACGACCGCAGCTCGCGTTCCTGCGCCCGGGCCAGGCTGACGACCTGCTGCGGGTCCTCGGCCCGGCGCTGGATCAGGGCGAGCGTCTGGAGCACGGAGTCGTGCACCCGGGAGGCCATCTCGGCGCGCTCCTCGGCCCGGATCCTGGCCTGGCGCTCGGCCAGCAGGTCACGGGCGATTCGCAGCCACCACGGCCCGAGCAGCACCACGATGGCGGCGAAGAGCACGGCCACGCCGGTCAGCGGGCGCAGCAGCACGCCGGTGACGTGCGCGGAGATCATGATGGCCACGCCGGTCACGAGCAGCACGCCGGCGATCACCAGGCGCAGCTTGATCCTGGACCGGCCGCCGTCCCGCGCCCCGGCCAGCAGCGGCTCCGCCAGCCGGCGCAGCAGCGCGAGTTCCTCGGGCGAGGCGTTGCGCCAGACCAGGACCAGGCCGGCCAGCGCGATCACGGGCGGCCAGGACAGCGACCCGAGCCAGCCGACGTGGAGCAGCGAGGCGACGAGCAGGACCACGGCGAGCGCGGACGCCGCTCCCGCGGCGAGGGCGATGCCGCGCCGGTCGCCCACCGCCCGGCTCGCGATGTTGCTGTCCTCGCCGTCGGCGGGCACGAAGAGCCAGGCCAGCACGTAGACCGCCGCACCGAACCCGCCGGCGAGCGAAGCGAGCACGAACGCGGTCCTGACCGTGTACACGCCGAAGCGGGTCCGCGCGGCGATCCCGGCGGCCACGCCGCCGGCCAGCCGGCCCTGACGCTGCCGGCGCAGCGGGCCGGCCGCGCGCGGCCAGGGACCGGCCCGGCGCGGCGGCGGGCCGGCCCGCACGCTGCCCAGCCAGCCGTCAGGGTCGCGCGCACCGTCGGCAACGCGCTGGCCCTCCGGGCGAGGCGGGCTGTCCTGGCGTTCGTTCACTCATCCATGATGACCCCACTTCGCGCGTGGTTCTATCCGGGAAGCCCCCGATCCGCGGGGCCGGCGGATCAGGGTCGAATCAGGGTTCTTCCCGATGGCGCGTCCGCGGCCGCCGCCGCAGGCTGGAGTCATGAACACCACAGCCCCGAACCCGCAGTCCAACATCCACACCGAGCCGGCCGACGAGACCAGGCCAGACGGCAGCTCAGACGCCAGGCCAGCCTGGGCAGGACCCGACCTGGCCGACGGGCTGAAGTCGCTGCGCAGGCCGGTCGACGGGCGGCTGATCGGCGGCGTCGCCGCCGGCATCGCCAAGTACCTCGGCGCAGACATCAGCATCGTCCGGATCGTCTTCGTGGTGCTCGCCTTCGCGGGCGGGGCCGCGTTGCCGCTGTACGTCGCCGGCTGGCTGCTGATCCCCGAGGAAGGATCAGACCAGTCGATCGTCGCCGAGCTGTTCGGCTCGATGGAGAACCGGTCCCGCTGAGCCGCCCACCAGACCGAGGAGGTCACAGTCCGATGTCCCCGCAATACAGCCCGTCGTGGATGGGCGGCCAGTCCTGGACGGGCGGTTACCGCCGCAGCGGGCCCGGTAACCCCGACATCCGCGTCTCGGACGCCGAGCGGACTGAGGTGGCGGACCGGCTGTCCAAGCACTACGGGGACGGCCGGCTCGACCAGTCCGAGTTCAACGAGCGGATGGAGCGGGCGGTGAGCGCCAAGACGCAGGGCGACTTCGACGGCCTGTTCGCCGACCTGCCCGACCTGGCAGAACCGCCGGCCGGCGCCACCCCCGTCAAGCTCACCAAGCCGCAGCCAAGGAGTCCCATGTACCGCATCGCCATCATCGTCCTGATCATCGTGGCCGCGGCCGTCATCGGCCAGGCCCTCGTCCACTCGTTCTTCCCGTGGCTGCTGCTCGGGCTGATCGCCTTCCTGTGGCTGCGCCACCACGAGGGCAGGCGCCACCGCGCCTAGCAGTCCCCCGCGAGCTTGTCCGCCCGGACCGAACCGCCCGGGCGGACATCCCGCATGTGGGAGGCTCGCCTGGTGCGCATCGTCGTAGCGGGAGCCGGTTTCGCCGGGCTGATGGCGGCGGACCTGATCGCCAGGTCCGGCCACGAGGTGGTCGTGCTCGAGGCCAGGAACCGGGTCGGCGGCCGGGTCTGGTCGGCCGAGCTCGTTCCCGGCGACCCGCGCACCGTGGTGGAACGCGGTGGCGAGTTCGTGCTGGACGGCTACGACGTCATGCGCTCGGTCGCCGCGGAACTCGGCCTGAAGCTCGCGGACACGACGATGTCGTACTACGAGCGCGAGCCGCGCGGCGGCGACCCGACGACAGCGGCGGAGATGGCCCGCTGCGCCCAGGCCGTCTCAGCGGCCGCGGCGACCGCACCCGCGGGCACGTCGCTCGCCGAGGCCGCGGAGACGTGGACGGGCTCGCGGGCCGCCCTGGCCGCCGTGGTGTCCAGGGTCACGGCGACGCACGGCATGGGCGCCGACCGGCTGTCCGCCGCGGCGGTCGCCGGCCTCGCCACCGATTTCGCGGGCCGGCCGAGCTGGCGGGTCGCGGGCGGGAACCAGCGGCTGGCCGGTGGCCTGGCCGGCCGGCTTGGCCCGGCGGTACGCCTCGGCCGCCCGGTGCGGTCGGTCGAACAGGACGCGGACGGCGTGCGGGTGCTGACCGACGACGGCGAGGTGCGCGGCGAAGCGGCGATCCTCGCGGTGCCGATGGCGGTGCTGCGGCGGCTGGCGTTCTCGCCCGCGGCGCCCGGCGATCAGGCGGCTGCCTGGCGGCGGGCCGGAATCGCGCACAACGCCAAGCTGCACCTGCCGCTGACCGAGCCGGCGCCCGCGTCCGCGGTGCACAGCGTGCCGGAGCGGTTCTGGACCTGGACCGCGACCGACGGGTCGGGCGGCGTGCAGCCGGTGCTGCACGCCTTCGCCGGAACCGAGGCGGGCCTCGCCGCGCTGGATGTGACGCACGGCCCGGCGACCTGGGCCGGCCGGGCCGCGACGCTGCGGCCCGAGCTTGGCCTGGATATCGACCGGGCGCTGCTGACCACGTGGAACGACGACCCGTGGGCCGGGGAGTCCTACTCGGCGCTGACCACGGAGGCGCCCCCCGCAGATGACCACCTGATCGCCGCCCCGTTCGGCCGGGTGCACATCGCCGGCGAGCACGCCGCGGGAACCTGGGCTGGCCTGATGGAAGGCGCGCTGCGCTCAGGCGCCCGCGCCGCCGCCGAGCTGCTCGCCCGCTGGCAGTGACCATCGAGCCGACCAGGCGGCCCGGCCCACCACCCGCTAGACCCGGACGGCGCGGTCGGCAGCGGTCTTCGGCTCGTGCCGCACGTCGCCTGGCCGGCCCATCACCCGCCGCCAGGAGGCGAACTCGAGCACGATCCCGTCCGGATCCTGGAAGTAGAAGGAACGCACGAAGACGCCTGGATACAGTTCGCGCGCCACGCCGAACTCGCTGTCGTCGTGGTCGAGTATCGGACTGACCTCGACGCCCTTGGCCTTGAGCCGGTCCCGGTACTCGAGGAACCTGCTCTCGGGCACGTCGAAGGCGACATGGTTCATCGAGCCGATGGCGCTCTTCCACTCGCCGAGCCCGGGCACGTTGACCGGGGCGGAGACCCCCGGGACGGGATCGGGCGCGTCGGGGAACCAGAAGAATGCGAGCGCGTTGCCGCCGCCCATGTCGAAGAAGAAGTGCTGGCCAGAACTGGCGGGCAGGTCGATCGTCTTGATCAGCCGCATGCCGAGCACCTGGGTGTAGAACTCCACCGTCCGCTTCATGTCGGAGCAGACGAGCGCCAGGTGGTTGACGCCGCCGAGGTCGAACTCCTGATTCCGCCACTCCATGGCCGGCCTCCGCGTGTTCGTGCCTGGTGCGAGCGCTGGACTTCTATCTAAACTCAGCATTCACCCACATGCGAGGCCGCGCGGGCGAAGATGAGGTGGCCGCGCCGCGAGGGAGGCTGGATGAGCGAGATCGTCAGGGAGTTCGTAGGGCTCTCGTCCCCGGTAGCCGGCCGGGCCGGGGCCGGCGGCCATCCGTGCCAGGGCATCTACCACCGCCCGGCCGGCGCCGCGCCGAAGACCGCGTTCATCGCCACGCACTACAACGTGGACTTCTCCGAGCACTACCTGGCCTCGTTCATGGCCGAGCGCGGCTACGGGTTCCTCGGCTGGAACACCCGCTTCCGCGGCAACGAGGCCCACTTCCTGCTCGACCAAGCGCTGACCGAGATCGGTGTCGGAGTCGCCTGGCTGCGTGAGCAGGCGGGCGCCGATCGCGTCGTTCTCCTCGGCAACTCGGGCGGCGGCTCGCTGATGGCGGCCTACCAGTCGCAGGCCGTGCAGCCGAATGTCACGCCGGCGCCGGGGATGCGGCCGCTCGCCGCCGTCGACCACCTGGCGGCCGGCGACCTGTTCGTCGCGCTCGCTGCCCACCGCGGCCGGCCCGAGGTGCTGACCAACTGGCTTGACCCCTCGGTGACCGACGAGACCGATCCGGTCTCCGTCGACCGGGCCCTCGACCCGTTCAACGCCGAGAACGGGCCGCCGTACAGCGCGGAGTTCCAGCAGCGATACCGGGCCGCGCAGCGCGAGCGCAACGAGCGGATCACCGGCTGGGCGCTGGACCAGCTAACCGCTCTCGGGCGGACCCGGGCCAGGGACCAGCTATTCACCGTGTACCGGTCCTGGGCCGACCTGCGGATGATCGACCCAGACATCGAGCCGTCCGGCAGGCGGCCGAACTGGTGCTACCTGGGCGAGCCGGTGAAGGCCAACTACGGCGTCTTCGGCATCGGGACGCTGAGCACGCTGCGAAGCTGGCTGTCGATGTGGAGCCTGCGGACCTCGCAGTGCGCGGCCGCGCCGCACCTGGCCAGGATCACGGTGCCGTCGCTGGTGCTGCACGCCAGCGACGACACGGGTGTCTACGAGAGCGACGCGCGGGCGCTGTTCGAAGCCCTCGGCGCGGCCGACAAGAGCCTGGAGTTCATCGGCGCCGACCACTACCTGCTCGAGCCCGACGGCGCCCGCGCGCAGGCCGCCGACCTGATCGCGGCCTGGATCGCCGAGCGCGGCTAAAGGCGCGGCCAACCGGCAGTCCCAGGCGGCCGCGGCCGCCCCGTCATCGGTCCCCGCGCAGGCCGAGGCTCTTGCGCGGGTAGTCTCGTCTGTCATGACGGAGGGTAAGCATGTTCTGGTCACCGGGGGAGCCGGCTTCGTAGGTGCCACGCTGGTCCGCCAGCTCGTCGAGGTTGGGCACGCGGTCCGGGTCTTCGACAACTACTCGACCGGAGATGCCGCGCACCTCGCCGGCGTGGACGCCGAGCAGGTCGAGGGCGACATCCGCGACGCGGCCGCGCTCGACGCCGCGCTCACCGGGACCGACGCGGTCATCCATCTCGCCGCGGCCGGGTCGGTCATCAACTCGATCGAGGACCCGGCCTCGAACTTCGACGTCAACGTGCTCGGCACGTTCCGCGTGCTGGACGCCGCCCGGCGGGCGGGCGTGGAGCGGACCGTGCAGGCGTCCACGGGCGGAGCGCTCATCGGTGACGCCACGCCGCCGGTGGACGAGGACTCCCTGCCGAAGCCCATCTCTCCCTACGGGGCGAGCAAGCTCGCGGGCGAGGGCTACGCGTACGCGTTCTCGCAGTGCTACGGCCTGCGCACGGTCGCGCTCAGGTTCGCGAACGTCTACGGCCCGTGGAGCGCCAGGAAGCAGGGCGCGATCAACCTGTTCTTCAAGGCCATCCACGCCGGCGAGCCGATCCTTATCTACGGCGACGGCTCGTCGTCACGTGACTACACCCACGTCGACGACATCGCCCGGGCGCTGCGGCTGGCTCTGGAGTGCGACGTGCCGCCCGGCACGGTCCTGCACATCGCCTCTGGCGTCGAGACCACGGTCGCCGAGCTGGCGGACCTGTGCCGCACGGCGGCAGGGGCGCCCGGCCACCCGGTCGAGTACCGGCCCGGCCGGCCGGGCGAGGTGGGGCGCAACTTCGCCTCCTACGACCTGGCGCAGAAGGTGCTCGGCTACGCGCCGACGGTCGGCCGCGAGGAGGGCATGGCGACGACCTGGCGGTGGTACGCCGAATCGGTCTTCGCGCCCGCCGGGGACGCTCAACACCCGGGTCGGTCTGGGACTTCGCTGTTGGAGTAGTAGGCCACCTTGAACGGGAATGCGGTTTCGATCCAGTGCTGGAGTGCGGCGTACAGCTTGGAGTAGTAGCCGTGCTCGTAGGCGTCGGGTGTGACCCACCAGCTCACGTCGACCTCGCAGGTGAGCAGTTCCTCGGTGAGGGGGGTACGCCGTCCCACCGGGTACAGGTAGCAGCATCCGAGGTAGAGGCCGCGGGAGTCGTACACGGCGTAGGTGAACGAGTAGCCTTCGCGGAACTCGAGTTCGTGCCAGACCAGGTCGACGTAGTTGACGTCGGCGGTGACCGGTTCCGTCGGCCAGCCACCACCTCGAGTCCGCTGGATGAGCTCGATGCTGGAGTTGATGCCCTGAACATCGTCGTGCAGGTCGGCGCGGCTGATTGCCCGGGCGCGGATGTCGTCGTATTCCAGCTCAGTGGGCGGCACCCACCCGGCGGGCAGGTCTAGCCTCTTGACCAGGCCGAAGTAGTTCATGACCGTCTCCTCGTTCTCGTCGTCTGCGCCCGGTGCGCTCGAGTGCGTGTACCCGTTCCTTCAGGATCGCCGGCCTACCGGACGCCGATACCGCCGTCGGAACCGATGATGGTGCCGGTGACGCCGCGGGCCCGGTCGTAGGCCAGGAACACATAGCTGCCGACTCGCCCCTCGCCCTCTGACCGGAAAGTAGTTGACCTCAGCTGGGCGTGCGGCAGCGCCGGCGGAGCCGCTCTGGGCTCGCCGGAGGCGGCAAAGCCGCGAATCGGGCGGCCAGAGTGACCGGCACGGCTGCCGCACCCATCGCCCGCCGGATGGATC
>DASPZH010000172.1:0-1880 GCA_035636335.1 Streptosporangiaceae bacterium | reverse complement strand
CCAGGCCGGCACCTGCCCGGCATCGATCGTCCGCCACCCGAAGCCGGTATCTGCGCTCACCCGCCCGATTGTGGCCAACCAGCGGAGCAGCAGCAAAGGATTTATCGGGCCGATGGCCGGCGGCCGGCGGTGCCGGTTTGTGACTGATGTGATCTATGTTGTCGCCGGGGCAGGGCTTGGCCGCGGGTCGCGCGGGTCGCAGCCGCAGGCGGCATCGCTGGCCCGGGCGATGCTCGCCGGGTCGGCGCCGACGTCGCGGAAGATCGACGAGCCGCCGGTGGCGCCGCACAGCGCGTCCGCCGCGAGCACGATCGCGGCCGCGGTGTAGCTGCTCTGCTCGTCCGGGTAATGCCGCCGGGTCTCGTACTGCCAGCCGGTCCAGTACGCACCGGACGGGTCGCGCAGCCTCTGGATCGCCTCAAGCAGGTCGAGCGCGCCCGAGGCGTCCCCGATCGTGTCGAGCGCGATCGCCAGCTCGGCCGTCTCGGCCGCCGTCACCCATGGCTCGTCGTGCACGCAGCGGACACCGAGCCCGGACACCACGTAGGTAGCCCAGCCCCGGTCCAGGTGGCTCCTCGCCTCCTCGCCCCGCACCGGGCCGCCGAGCACCGGGTAGTACCAGTCCATCGAGAACCGGCTCTTGTCCGCGAACGCCTCCGGATGCCCGGCGACCACGTGGCCGAGCTGGTCGGCGGCGAGTTCCCAGTCGGGCTGCGGCTCGGCCAGGTACTCCGCGAGGCTGATCGCGCAGCGCAGGCTGCTGTACATGCTCGCGCTGCCGGCCAGCAGCGCGTAACTCTCCGGGCGCCCGTCGGCCGCGCGCCGCCAGATGATCTCCCCGCGCGGGGTCTGCAGGCCGAGCACGAAGCCGACGGCCGCCTTGACCGTCGGCCACATCCGCCGGGCGAAACCCTCGTCCCGGCTGACCAGCAGCTCGTGCCAGACGCCGACGGCACAGTAGGCGGCGTGGTTGCTCTCGGTGGTCAGGTCGGTGTCATGCTCCGGCATCTGCTTGAACCAGGATCCGTCGGGCCGCTGGCTCACCCGCAGCCACTCATAGGCCCGGCGGGAGGCGTCCCTGAGCCCGCAGACGCTCAGCGCCATCGCGCACTCGACATGGTTCCAGGCGTCGACGTGCCCGTCGGGCCAGCCGATCGCGCCGCCTGGCTGCTGGACCGCGGCGATGGCGTGACCGGTGCTGACGACCTGGCCGGCGGTCAGGACGCCGGCCACCTCGGGAACCCAGTCGGCCGCCCGCGACCGCTGACAACTCGCGGAGCTTGCTCGGCGGCGGGGGGGTGAAGGGGGGTCGTCCCCCCTGGGGCCAGCCCAACTCGCGGAGCTTGCTCCGGGGCGGGGGGGTGGAGGGTTGTCCCCCCAGTGGCCAGTACCGCTGTCAGGCTGCCGCATGCTTGTCCGCGTAGACGACAAGGCTCTTGCCGATCAGGGGGTTCAGCGCGCGGTCGGCGAGCCGGGTGACGGCGGGCTTGCGCATGATGTCCCAGACGAGAATCTTGTGGAGTCCGCTGGCCAGCGGATGGTCATCGTTGTGCACGCCGACGGCGCATTTCACCCACCAGTACGGCGAGTGCAGCGCGTGGGCATGGTGGTGCCCGAGTACCGTCAGGCCCGACCTGGTCAGCTTGGTGACGAGCTCGCGGCGGGTGAAGATCCTTACGTGCCCGCCCTCGTTGGTGTGGTAGTCCTCGGACAGCCGCCAGCAGATCCGCTCGGGCAGCCACGCGGGGACGGTCACCGCCGCGGCGCCGCCCGGACGCAGGACGCGGGCGATCTCGTTCATCGCGGCCTGGTCGGCCGGCAGGTGCTCGAGCACCTCGGCGGCGATGACCTTGTCGAACGCGCCGTCGGGGAACGGGATG
>DASPZH010000171.1:0-3447 GCA_035636335.1 Streptosporangiaceae bacterium | reverse complement strand
TCTTGCCCACCTCCGCGTCCTCGACCCGCCAGCCGGCGATGTACCCCTCCTGCTGGAGTATCTCGGCGACGTGTACCTTGATCTTGGAGTGCGGCATGGTCACCGCGTCGTGGTAGGCGGAGTTGGCGTTGCGCAGACGGGTCAGCATGTCCGCGACCGGGTCGGTCATTGTCATGGCCTGATGGCCCCTCCTCGTCGCGGTTTCCTCGCGGACCTGCGACGTAGTCGGCGGGCGCCGGAGCGCCCTGGTCAGTGTTCTGCTGGCGCTTTCGCGCCGTTCCTCGGCGCTCGCGCGCCCCGTGTCCGGCTGCCGCCTCGCGGCGGCTACCAGCTTGACTTCGTGATGCCAGGCAGCTCACCGCGGTGCGCCAGGGTGCGGAAGCAAATCCGGCACAGGCCGAACTTGCGGTAGACGGCCCGCGGCCGCCCGCACCGTGAGCACCTGGTGTAGGCGCGCACCGCGAACTTCGGCTTGCGCCCTGCCTTGGCGATCAGGCTCTTCTTCGCCACTACTCAGTTCTCCTTGAACGGGAAGCCGAGCCGTCGCAGCAGCGAACGGCCCTGCTCGTCGGTGGTCGCGGTGGTGACGAGGGTGACGTCCATGCCCCGCTGCCTGTCCACCTGGTCCGGGTTGATCTCGTGGAACATCAACTGCTCGGTCAGGCCGAACGTGTAGTTGCCGCGGCCGTCGAACTGCCGGTCGGACAGCCCGCGGAAGTCGCGGATCCGCGGCAGTGCCAGGGTGAGCAGCCGGTCGCAGAACTCCCACATCCGCTGGCCGCGCAGCGTCACGTGCACACCGATCGGCATGCCCTCCCTGAGCTTGAACTGCGCGATCGACTTGCGTGCTCGCGCGACCGCCGGCTTCTGGCCGGTGATCAGCGTCAGGTCCCTGACCGCGCCCTCGATCAGCTTGGCGTCCCTGGCGGCCTCGCCGACGCCCATGTTCACTACGATCTTGGTCAGCGTCGGGATCTGCATGACGTTGGTCAAGCCGAATTCCTCGCGCAGCGCGGGGGCGATCTCGCCCACGTAGCGCTCCTTGAGCCTGGGAGGCACCGCCGACGGCGCCGTCTCGGCCACGGCGGTGGCGGTCCCGCCGCCCTGGCCGGCCCGGGCGGGAGCCCGCGCAGCGGCATCCGCCGCCCGGCCGCGCGCCCGGCCTGGCGCGCCGCCCCCCTTAGGTGTCTTGGTCGCAGCCATCAGATGTCCTTACCGCTTGGCCGGAGTACCCGGACCTTCTTCTCGCCGTCCAACCGGTATCCGGCCCGCGCTGGCTTCTTCGTCTCCGGGTCGATCAGCGCGACGTTGCTCACGTGGATCGGCGCTTCCTGGTGCACGATGCCGCCTTCCTTGGCGCCGCGCCGACCCTGGTAGTTCACCTTCGTGTTCTTCTTGATCATGCTGACGCCCTGGACAAGCACGCGCTGGTCGGCCAGATAGACCTGGATCACAGTGCCCTCGCGGCCGATGTCCTTGCCCGCGATCACCACGACGCGGTCGCCTTTCTTGATCTTCATCCGACGTGCCTTCCCCGACCGGGCTCGGTCCGCCGCACCGTTCTTCGCCATCACAGCACCTCCGGCGCCAGCGAGATGATCCTCATGAACCGCTTCTCGCGCAGTTCCCTGCCCACCGGCCCGAAGATGCGGGTGCCGCGCGGGTCCCCGCCGTCCCTGATCAGGACCGCTGCGTTCTCGTCGAAACGGATGTAGGAGCCGTCGCCGCGGCGCCGCTCCTTGCGCGTGCGAACCACGACCGCCTTGACCACATCGCCCTTCTTGACGCCCGCACCAGGCAGGGCGTCCTTGACGGTGGCCACGATGACGTCGCCGATGCCCGCGTATCGCCGGCCCGACCCGCCGAGCACACGGATGCACAAGAGCTCCTTGGCACCGGTGTTGTCGGCGACCTTGAGCCGCGACTCCTGCTGG
This sequence comes from Streptosporangiaceae bacterium, assembly GCA_035636335.1. GTDB lineage: Bacteria > Actinomycetota > Actinomycetes > Streptosporangiales > Streptosporangiaceae > Chersky-822. The sequence continues at coordinate 1,513 of DASPZH010000171.1, read as the reverse complement.
ATCACGTCAACTCCTGCTTGCTCTGTCTCAGTTGCCTAGGTTTCTGCCGCCCGGCGCCCGATGCTGCTGTTATTTCGCCTTCTCCACGATCCTGGCCACGCGCCACCGCTTGGTTGCCGACAGCGGCCTGGTCTCGGCCAGCACCACCCGGTCGCCCACGCCGCAGGCGTTCTCCTCGTCGTGCGCCACGTACTTCCTGGTGCGGCGGATGACCTTGCCGTACCTGGGGTGTTTGACCCGGTCTTCCACCATCACGATGATGGTCTTGTCCATCTTGTCGCTGACCACGAGGCCTTCCCTGACCTTGCGGTAGCCACGCGCCTGGACCTGCGCCGGGACCTGCGTAGCCTCACTCATCGGTTTCAGCCTCCTGCTCCAGCGTGACGATGCCGAGCTCGCGTTCCCGCTTGACCGTGTAGATGCGGGCGATCTCCTTGCGCACCGCACGGAGCCGTCCGTGACTCTCGAGCTGACCGGTCGCGGCTTGGAACCGCAGGTTGAACAGCTCGATCTTCGCCTCGGCCAGCTTGTCGTCCAGTTCTTCCTCGCTTGAGGCACGCAGATCGGCCGCTGCCAGTGCCTTGGCCATCACGCCTCACCCACCTCACGCTTGACAAACTTGCACTTCATGGGCAGCTTGTGCATGGCCCGCCGAAGCGCCTCCCTGGCGACCTGCTCGGGCACGCCGGACAGCTCGAACATGACCCGCCCCGGCTTGACGTTCGCGACCCACCACTCGGGCGCGCCCTTTCCCGATCCCATCCGGGTCTCGGCCGGCTTCTTGGTCAGCGGCCGGTCCGGGTAGATCGTGATCCAGACCTTTCCGCCACGGCGGATGTGCCTGGTCATCGCGATACGAGCGGCCTCGATCTGCCGGTTCGACACATACGCGTGCTCGACGGCCTGGATGCCGAACTCACCGAAGGCCACCCGGGTACCGCCCTTGGCCACGCCAGACCGGTCGGGCCGGTGCTGCTTGCGGTGCCTGGTCCTGCGGGGGATGAGCATGTCTCAGCCCTCCTCGCCTGTCGTCGCCGGCGCGCTGGCGGCGGCCTGCTCGGTCCGGGCACCGGCCCCCTGGCCTTCGCCGCTCCGAGGGCCGCGGTCGCCGCGGTCGCCGCGGTCAGTGCCGTCGGGCGAACCCGGCCTGCGGCCGCGGCGCGGGCCAGAAGACGGTGGCCGGTCCCGGCCGCCTGGCCGCTGGCCAGCACGCAGTCCGGCGGCGGCCGCCTCCCGTTCGGCGCGGGTCTGGGCCGCGTCGCCGCGGTAGATCCACACCTTCACGCCGATCCGGCCGAAGGTGGTCCTGGCCTCATAGAAGCCGTAGTCGATGTCGGCGCGGAGCGTGTGCAGCGGCACCCGGCCCTCCCGGTAGAACTCCGACCGCGACATCTCCGCGCCGCCGAGGCGTCCGGCGCATTGCACCCTGATGCCCTTGGCGCCGCCCTTGATGGCGGTCTGCATCGCCTTGCGCATCGCGCGCCTGAACGAAACCCGGCTGGACAGCTGCTCG
>DASPZH010000170.1:0-9848 GCA_035636335.1 Streptosporangiaceae bacterium | reverse complement strand
ACCGGCATCCGCTGCTTCAGCATGGACGCAGGCTCCTGGATCTTGCCGCAGCCCGCGCACTTCAGGTTGCAGGCGAACAGCGGCTCGAGTTCGACGATGAGCGGGAACTTATCTTTGCGGGCCAGCTTCTGGTGTATCAGGTAGGCACCGATCCGCAGGCTCTGGCGCAGCGGCATAGACACTTGGGCACCAGCTTTCTCTTCAGTTACTTCTTGCCTCGTCAGTTATCACCGAGGCTGTTGCCAGCCCCAGCCTTTTGCTGCTGCCGTGGCCCCTGTCGGCCGCGTCAGCTTGTTGCTGACTGCCTCAGCTCCTTCGGCAGCCCGAACTGGACGGCCTCCGTTGTCACGACCACTTCCTCCGTCTCGATCTGGCCGAGCCCGGACAGCGCCTCGACGATCCGCCCGACCACGGCGGGCGGCGCCGAGGCCCCGGCGGTGATCCCGATCGTCGACACCCCGGCGAGCCAGCCGAGTTCGATGTCCTCCGCCCGGTCGACCAGGTAGGCCGGCGTCCCGGCCCGCTGGGCCGTCTCCACCAGGCGCAGTGAGTTGGATGAGTTGGCTGAGCCGACGACCAGGACGAGGTCGGAGTCGGCGGCTATCGCGCGGACGGCGTTCTGCCGGTTCGTGGTGGCGTAGCAGATGTCGTCGCTGCCCGGGCCTCGGGCCGTGGGGAAGCGGTCCAGTATCGCGTCGACCACGCCGCCCGCCTCGTCCGCCGCCAGCGTGGTCTGCATCAGGTACGCGACCTTGCCGGGATCGGCGGGGTTCAGTCCGGCGACGTCGTCCGCGCTCTCCACCAGCGCCGTCGCCGCCGGGGCCTCGCCGATGGTGCCCTCCACCTCCTCGTGGCCGGCGTGCCCGATCAGGGCCACCAGGTAGCCGTCGGTGGCGAACCGGCGCGCCTCGGCATGCACCTTGGCGACCAGCGGGCAGGTGGCGTCTACGGCGTTTAGGCCGCGCCGGTCCGCCTCGCGCCGCACCGCGGGCGAGACGCCGTGCGCGGAGAACACCACCGCGGCGCCATCGGGGACCTCGTCGAGCTCGTCCACGAAGATCGCGCCGAGCTTCTCCAGGCCCGCCACGACGCTGGTGTTGTGCACGATCTGCTTGCGCACGTAGACCGGCGCGCCGTACCGCTCGAGCGCCAGCTCGACGATCTCGATGGCCCGCTCCACTCCGGCGCAGAACGACCTCGGGCTGGCCATCAGCACCTTCCTGGGGCCCACCGCCGCCGCCCAGCTTGCCAGCGCCGGTCCGGCCTGCCGCAGCGAGCGCAGCGCGGCCAGCCCGCCGGTCACGGTCCGCGGGCTGATCAGCGCGCGCTCCGCCGCGTCCGAGATCGCCCTGACCACCACGGCAGGGCGGCCGTCGGCGCTGCTCAGCAGCGGCGCCGACTCCATGTCCACCGCGATCGCCCCGGCGGCCGCCAGGCTGGCGTGCTCGGACCGGCCGAGCAGCCGGTCGACGGTCGCGATCGGGCCGACCCTCACTCGCAGGCCGGCCCGTCGCAGTTCGCCGGCCAGCAGCGGCGCCGACGGGCAACTGACCGCGCGCCCGCCGCCGGTCACCCGCGAGGCCACCACCAGGTCGCCGACGTCCAGGTCATCGACCAGCGCCCCGGCCACACCGCCGACCGCCACCAGGCCGGCCCCGGCGCGCTGGAGCCGCGCTGCCGCCCGCGATGACCTGGCCTGCCCGTAGCCGGTCCGCAGCACCGTCACGGCCGCCGATCCGTTGCCGCCTGCAGCGCGCAGGCCGCGCCGCAGGGCCCTGGCCTCGACCCGGAGCGGGGCGCAGATCACCGGTCCGCTCATGTGCTATCTCCGGATCCCCGCTCGCCGCCCAGGTATCGGCCGAGCGCACTGACCGGGAAAACCATCCGGTACAGGTGGTAGTTGATGTAGAAGTCGCCGGGGAACCCGGTCCCGGTGAACTGCGGCTCGTCCCAGCTCCCGTCGGGCCGCTGGGTCTCGGCCAGCCAGCGCACGCCGCGGTCGGCGGAGGCCCGGGCGTCCGCGCCGCCGGCCGCGAGCAGGGCAAGCAGCGCCCAGGCGGTCTGCGACGCGGTCGAGGCGCCCCGCCCCGCCCAGCCGGCCGGGTCGTCGTACGAGCGCAGGTCCTCGCCCCAGCCGCCGTCCGCGTTCTGGTGGCTGACCAGCCAGGCCACGGCTCGCCTGATCGGCGGCTTGCCGGGGAGCACCCCCGCGGCGATCAGCGCCGGGACGACGGCTCCTGTCCCGTAGACGTAGTTCGCGCCCCACCGGCCGAACCAGGACCCGTCGGGCTCCTGGTTGCGCAGCAGCCAGGTCACCCCGCGGCGCGCCGCCCGGCTGCCCGCCAGCCCGGCGGCGGCGAGCGCCTCCACCGTGTGCGCGGTGACGTCGGCCGCCGGCGGGTCGATGACCTCGCCGAAGTCGCAGAACGGAAGCCTGGTCACCAGCTTCGAGGTGTTGTCGGCGTCGAACGCGGCCCAGCCGCCGTCCTTGGACTGCATGCCGGTCAGCCATCTGATCGCCCGCTGCGCGGCGTCCGCGACGGCGCCGCTCGTGCCGTCGCCGGCCCCGGCGGGCAGGTTCACGCGGCCGAGCGCGAGCACCACCTCGGCCGTGTCATCGATGTCGGGGTAGCCGTCGTTGTCGAACTCGAACGCCCAGCCCGCCGGGGCGAGTCCCGGCCTGCGCACCTGCCAGTCCCCCGGCCCGCGGATCTCCTCGGCCAGCACCCACCTGGCCGACGCGACCAGCGCCGGGTGGTCACCCGCCAGGCCGGCGTCGGCCAGGGCGATCATCGCGAGCACCGTGTCCCAGACCGGCGACTGGCAGGCCTCGAACCGCCGCACCGGCCCGTCCGCGGTCTCCTCCCAGATCGTGAACCTGTCCAGGCCGGCCAGGCCGCGCTGGATGACCGGGTGCTCGACCTCGTAGCCGAGCAGGTGCAGCGCGATCAGCGAGTAGACCCAGGGCGGCTGGATGCCGCCCCAGCAGCCGTCCCGCTCCTGCCTGGAGATGATCCACTCCGCGCAGCGGCGCATGGCCGCCGTCCGCACCGCGGCGGCGGGCGCCCGGCCGCGCCCTGCTAGCCCGGGGGGGCGACCCCCCGGAACCCCCCGCAGGGCTGGCCCGGGGGGGCGACCCCCCGGAGCCCCCCGCAGGTGCCGCTCGTAGCCGTGCAGCACGCGGTCGAGCCGCTGGAACGCCCTGGTCCAGCCGTCCGGCCGATCGGGCCCGTCAGCGCCGTCAGACCCGTCAGCACCGTCAGAGCCGCCGGGCACGCCCGCCGCGGTGGCCGGGCCCGCTGCGGTCGCTGGCGCGTGCAGCTCGGCCAGGCTGAACGGGAGCGGCCTGGCCGGCCGGAACGAGCCGACGATGGTCAGCGGCACGATCGTCTGCCTGGCCCAGCAGGCCCAGTCGTAGACGTTGAGCGGGAACCAGGCCGGGAGGTAGATCAGCTCGGGGGGCATGACCGGCAGGTCGTCCCAGGACCACTGGCCGAACATCGCCAGCCAGATCCTGGTGAAGACGCGCGCCGCCGCGATGCCGCCACGGTCCCTGATCCAGCCGGCCGCCGCGGCCATGTGGCCGGCATCCGGCTGGTCACCGGCCAGCCGGAGCGCGACATACGCCTCGACCGTCGTGGACAGGTCGCCGTCGCCGCCGCGGAAGTTCGCCCAGGTGCCGTCGGACCGCTGGCTGGACCTGATCCAACGCGCCGCCGCCTCGGTCTGCTCGGCCGTCCGAACCCCGAGAAACTCGCGGAACAGCAGGTCCTCGGCGTCCATGGTGACGTTGGTTTCCAGCTCGCCCTGCCACCAGCCCTCGCCGTGCTGAAGGCCAAGCAGGTGGCTGGTCGCCCGGTCCAGCGCCGTCCTGGCCGCCGCGGCCGCGCCGGGGTCGCCCGGCCCGCCGCCGGGGCCGGCCGCGGCTGCCGCGGCGCCCTGGCTCAGCGTGCCCGGCGCGGCCGTGCCCGGCTTCACCACTGCCTCGCCGTCACGAACTCCGCGATTCCGGCGAACTCGGCGCGCACGTCCTCGGGCAGGCTGGCCTCGGCGAGACAGCCGAGCGCCGAGGACAGCGCGCTGTCGGCCTCGGCCTCCACCCACTTCTTGCCGCCGGCCGCCACGACCAGCTCGGCGGCGTGCAGCAGCTCGTCCTCGGACAGGGGCTCTGGGACGGCGAGCAACGCCGCGAGCTCGCGGCCCGCGCCACTCTCGCTGGCCAGCGCCGCGACCACGGGCAGCGACTTCTTCCTGGACCGCAGGTCCGATCTGACCGGCTTGCCGGTCACCTCGGTGCTGCCCCAGATGCCGAGTAGGTCGTCGGTGAGCTGGAAGGCGAGTCCGATGTAGGCGCCGAACGAGGTCAGCGTCATGGCGGTGCTGGCTGGCGCGCCCACGTAGATGGCGCCGATGCTGCACGCGCACGCCATCAGCGCGGCCGTCTTGTCCGCGGCCATGTCGAGGCACTCGTCGACTGTCACGTGCTCGCGCCGCTCGAAGGCCAGGTCGGCGCCCTGGCCCGAGATCAGCCGCTGCACGGCGGCCGACAGGCAGCGCGACGCCCAGACGTTCTGCGGGGCGGGTCCCTCGAGCAGCAGGTCGTTCGCGAGCGCCTGGAGCGCGTCGCCGGCCAGGATCGCCGGGCCGACGCCGAACACGGTCCACGCGGTCGGCCGGTGTCTGCGCTCGGTGTCGCCGTCCATGATGTCGTCGTGCAGCAGCGAGAAGTTGTGCACGAGTTCCACCGCCACCGCGGCCGGGACCGCGCGCTCCGGCGCCGCGCCCGCGGCGCGGGCGGACAGCAGGGTGAGCGCCGGACGCAGCGCCTTCCCGCCGGCCGGACCACCCCTCTGCTTGCCCTCGGCGTCGCACAGGCCAAGGTGGTAGCCGGCGACCGGCCGGATGTCGGGGCTGAGCCTGGCGATCGCTGCCTCGATCCCCGGGCCGACGAGGTCGCGGGCCGTCTCCACGCCTGCCGGAATGGTCACCGTCACGAGCCCGCTCCCGTCGCTGCCGTCGTCGCCGGCCGGGGGCCGGCCCTGTCCTGTGCGGGCTGGCTGCCCAGCCGGCCGTCCAGCCCGCGAATCATCTCCTCCGCGGCACTCTGCCCACTTCGCACGGCACCCTCCATCGTGTCCGGCCAGCCTGTGTCGGTCCACGCTCCGGCGAGTACCAGGCCAGGCACCGAGGTGGCGGCTCCTGGCCGGAGTGCGCCTACCCCCGGCGCCTGCCGGAACGTCGCGCGACGTTCTCTGGTGACGAAGAAATCTGTGACCTGGGCCCCGGCCGCCGCCGGGAACAACTGCTCGAGCTCGGGCAGGAACTCCTCACGCAGTGTCGCCGCGGGAACGTCGACGTAGCCGTCGGCGGCCGACAGCGACACCGCCAGGTACTGCCCGGCCGCGAGGCCGGACTGCCTGGTCTTGTCGAATACCCACTGGACGGGCGATTCCACCGCCGCCGCGAACGGCAGGTCCGTGACCTGACGGTCGTAGACGACGTGCACGTTGACGATCGGCGAGTCACCGAGGCCGCCCCAGCGGGCGGCATCGGCCACTCCGGCGGCCCCTGCCAGGCGGGCCGCCTGGGCGGCCGGCACGGCCAGCACCACGCCGTCGGCGAGCAGCGCGGGCCCGGCCTCACCGTCGCCCGCGCCGTCCGCGCCGTGCTGGGCGCCCGCGCCGCTGCGGTCGTAGATCAGCTCGATCCGCAGGCCGCCGCCGGGCAGCGGCTCCACGCCAGCCGCCCTGGCGCCGAGCCGAACCTGCACGCCGAGCTGGCCGAGCAGGTCCGCGGCGGCCCGCCCGTGCACGTCGCCGAGCGGCACGTCCGCGATGCCGATGTCGGCGGCGTCGCGCGCGCGGAGCAGCGCCATCTGGATCACCGTCGCCGCCAGCGCCAGGCTGGCGTCATCCCCGGCGATGTTCATGGCCGAGACGATGAACAGGTCCCACAGCAGCCGGCGGGCACGCTCGCTCTGGCCCTTGGCGGCCAGCCAGGTGCCGAGCGCGGTGCCGTCGGCCGCCGGGTCGGCCGGGTCCACCGAGCGCAGCGCCAGCGCCGCCCTGGCCACCTTGAGGCGCTCGGCCAGCGGCAGCAGCCGGTAACCAGCCAGCGCCGGGCCCATGTGCAGCGGGCCGGGCAGCCCGGTCCGCCTGAGCCTGGCCCGGCCGCGGGCCGAGAGGACCACGACATCGAACCGCTCCTGGATGGTCACCAGGTCACTCGCCCCGAGCTTGGCCAGCAGCCCCTGGTAACTGGTGCAGCAGCGCAGGAACACGTGCTGGCCGTTGTCGATGGTCAGCTCGCCGCGGCTGAACGAGGACGCGGCGCCGCCGAGCCTCGGCCTCGCCTCGAGCAGCGTGACCTCGAGCCCGGCCTCCCGCAGCCCGATCGCCGCGGTGACCCCGGCCAGCCCGCCGCCGATGACAACCACGTGCCGCCCGGTCATGGCCGGCCCCCAGACGCGCCCGCGCGCACGGCCTGTTCTCGCTGGCCTGCCCGCGGGCGCCTGGCCATCCCGGCCAGCGCGCCGGCCGCGACCATCGCCTTCTCCCTGGCCGGCAGCGACATCCTGCGTTCCAGCGCGACCTGCGGCGCGGCGCAGATGTGGTCGAGCAGCCGCGAGTAGATGCCGGCCATCGCGCCCGCCGACGCCGCGCTGCGCCGGTCGAGCAGCGGCATCAGCCGCATGCCGACGGCGTACCACTGCCTGGCCCGCTCGGCCTCGAACCTGACCAGATTGCCGAGCTCGCCGGACAACGTGCCGTGGCCGTCCTGGCCGCCTGGGGCGATCGTGCAGCCGAACCGCTCGATGTCCTCGGCGGGCAGGTAGACCCGCCCGTTGCCGAGGTCCTCGCGGATGTCGCGCATGATGTTGGTGAGCTGGAGCGCGACGCCGAGCGAGTCGGCCAGCCGCGCGGCCGCGTCGGGCTCGCTGCTGCCGAACACGCCAAGCGACAGCCTGCCGATCGACCCGGCCACGCACCTGCAGTAGTGCTCAAGGTCGGCGAACGTCGCGTAGCTGGTGCCGCGCACGTCGGCCTCGCAGCCGTCGATCAGCTCGCCGAACGCGCCGACCGGGATCGGAAACCTGGCCGCCGCGTCCCCGAGCGCGATCAGCACCTGGTCATCGGATGCGCCCGACCTGCCGTCGCCCAGCGAACCGAGCGCGGACCTGGCCCGCTCCAGCGCCGCGATCTTGTCCGGGGCCGGCATCGGGCCGTCCCCGATGTCGTCGATCCGGCGGGCGAGCGCATAGACGGCGGACAGCGCCCTGCGCTTGTCGCCGGGGAGCAACGTGATCCCGTAGGAGAAGTTCTTCGCCTGCTGGCGGGTGATCCGCTCGCACTCCCGGTACGCGTCCCTGACCTTGTCGGCGGCGGGCGCGCGCCGCGCCACCGCGGTCACCGGCCCCTCGCGAATGCCGTGACGAGCTCGGCCGCGGTTCTGAGCTTGCCCGGCCGCGGCGTGGCGGCGAGCACGTCGTAGTCGGCCGCAGCGACCGCGGCGAGCGCCGCCCGGCCGCCGGCCACGTAGCCGGCCACCGCCGCCCGGGCCGCGCCTCGCAGCGTGCCAACCAGCGGCGCGCCCGCATCGATCAGCGACCTGGCCCGGCCGACCTCGAACGCCATCAGCTCCCTGACCGCGGGCCCGGCCCGGCCGGCGGTCAGATCCCGCTCCGAGCATTCGTGTACGGCCAGGTCCTCCAGCGGCAGGTAGATCCGGCCCGCCCGGAGATCCTCCGCGACGTCCTGCCAGTGCTCGGCGAGCTGAAGGCCGGTGCAGATCAAGTCGGACTGTTGCGCACGGTCCGCCGAGAAGCAGCCGAACACGTGCAGCACGATCCGGCCGACGGGATTAGCCGACAGCCGGCAGTAGCCGGCCAGGTCATCGAACGTCTGATACCTGGCGACCACCTGGTCCTGCTGGTTAGCCCTGATCAGGTCGACGAAGGGCTGGCTCGGGATCGCGCACTCGGTGACGGTCCGGGCCAGCCCGCGGACCGCGGGCAGCTTCGGTCCCTCCGCGCCGCCGCCGGCGTACAGCAGGCCGACGTCGGCCTCGAACTCGGCGAGCAGGCGCAGCCGCTCGGCGGCCGGAGCCTGGTCGCCGAGGTCGTCGGCCGTCCTGGCGAACACGTAGACCGCCATAAGGTGCTCGCGGTAGCGGCGGGGCAGCATCCGCAGCGCGACCGGGAAGTTCTCGTAGGCGGCCTTCGCGGCCACCGCCTCCGCGGCCGCGGGCGCCGCGGCCACCGCGGCAGGGAGCGTCCCGGCAGGGGACGGCATGCCCTCGGCGACCGCGGAGGCCGCGGAGGCCGCGGGCGCCGCTTGCCGCGCTGGCTGGTCTGTCACCGTCCTGCCACGTCCTCCCCCGGGGCCACGGCTTACCCGAACCCCGTCCGTCCCCGCCCACGCTCCTAATTCCTGCACGGACTCTAAATCAAATGCAAACAATGACATCGACGTCACCTGATACCGGTGTCGCATTTTCGCCCTTGACCACTGCAAACACGGGTGCGCGGCACGCACTGCGCCGATGTGGCGAGGCCGGGCGCGTAATGAACCTTTTCTACTATTAAGAGTAGAATTATCAGTCTGTCCGGGCGAGCGCCTGCTGGCCTGGTAAAACTATTTTGCCGCTAGGGAAAGCTGAAACCGACGCGCCCGGCGGGCCGCGGGCCGCTTTCGCGTGGCTGGGGGAGCCAGAGGGGCTAGTCTCTCCAGCATGACCTGGGAACCTTGCCGTGGCCCGGGAGCAGCAGAAGGACTCCCGGGAGCAGCAGAAGGACTAGTGTCCCGAATATGAGCAGGGAACCTTGGCCGGGCGCGCCACCGCAGCCGACGTCGTCGGCGGCGGGTGCCGACGTCGGGGGGCCCGCCGAGAACACCCGCCTGGACGGCTTCGCGGTCGGCGCCGTGCAGCGCTCCCAGGTCGCCGACGGGCAGGCCGGCATGATCGCGGCCGGCAACGGGCTCGCCGCCACCGCGCACGAGGCACCCAGGCGGCCGGCCGGTCCCAGCCGCGGCATCGGGGTCCGCCCGCGCCGCCCGTCGATGGGCGGCGGCATCCCCGCCCAGGGCCGCGAACTGGGAACCCAGGGCAGGCAGACGGTCCGCCGGCTGCTCGAGGCCGGGCTGGCCGAGTTCGACGAACGGGGTTTCCAGGCCGTCAGGGTCGACGACGTCGTCAAGCGCGCGAAAACCTCGCACGGGACTTTCTACCTGTACTTCGCCAACAAGGACGACTTGTTTCGCACCCTGCTGCTCGACGCGCTGCACGACATGGAGCTGATCACCGACGACTTCCCCGTCGTCACCAGCAACGAGGCCGGCCGGGCCGCACTGCGGCACTGGATCGAGAGCTTCACCAACACCTACGCGGCCCACGCCACGGTGATCAGGGTGCTCAGCCAGGCCGACGTGGTGGGCGAGGAGGTCTACGGGGACGGCCTGCGGATGCTGTTCCGCCTCTCCGAGGCCATCGCGCAGGGCATGACGGCGGCGCGCAAGCGCTCCGACCCGGCCGCCGGCGGAGCCGGCGACCACGCCGAGCTCACCGCGCTGGCCTGCCTGATGATGCTGGAGCGGGTTAACTACCTGCTCAGCGTCGAGTTGCGGCTGCCGCGCGGCGAGATGATCGACCGGCTGAGCGCGATCATCTACGCGGCCTTCCACGCGCCGTGACCTGACCCGCGCGTGACCTGACCCGCGCGTGACCCGAGCCCGGCCCGGTCCGCGCCGCGCAAGCAGGACCGAAGGTCCCGCTGCCAGGACCGTTCGGCACCAGCCGGGCCGAGACCGATCTGCCTACCATCGTCGTGGGCGCTACTCTCCCGCCCATCG
>DASPZH010000169.1:0-2167 GCA_035636335.1 Streptosporangiaceae bacterium | reverse complement strand
GTCGACGACGAGGAGATCGCCGAAGCGAACTGGTACAGCCGGGACGACCTGCGGGCCGCGCTGCTCGCGGGCGACCTGATCATGCCGCCGTCATTGTCGATCTCCCGCTGGCTCATCGAGACCTGGTACGGGACGGAATTGCCGAGGCCGGCCTAAGGATTGCTCAGGGACGCCAGCTTGGTGAAGCACGCGGCGACGACGTCCGGGTGGTGCGGCAGACCCAGCCAGCGCGGCAGACCCAGCCAGCGCGGCAGATCCAGCTAGCGCGGCAGATCCAGCTAACGCAGCAGCAGCCGCGCGGCCAGCTCGAGCTGGCCGGACACGTCGCTCGCCGACGCCCGCCTGGTTACCCAGGCGACAAGGTTGGACAGCCAGACGTCGCCGAGAACCCGGGCGATCGCCCGCTCGTCGGCGGTCGGCTCGCCGTGGTGCATGGGGTCGGTGAGGATCTGCTCCATCAGGGCCGCGACCGCGTTGACCTCCGCGGTGGCGCTCGGATCGGCGAACATGAACGCGCGGGTGATGGCCTCGGTGAGCAGCGGCTCGCGCTGCATGTTCCTGGTCACCTTGTCCAGCACGTAGACGATCCGGTCGGCCGGCGTGTCGCCGGGGACCGGCCGCTTGTCCAGCTTCTCCTTGGTCCGCTCGAACTCCCTGGCCAGCGCGGAGACCAGCAGGTGGATCTTGGAAGGGAAGTACCGGTACAGCGTGCCGAGCGCGACGTCGGCCCGGTCGGCCACCGCGCGCATCTGCACCGCGTCGTAACCGCCCCCGGAGGCCAGCGCGAGCGTGGCGTCGAGTATCCGCTTGCGCCGCTCGCGCTGGGCTGCCGAGCCGAACTCGCTCTCGGCCGGGGCGCTCAAGGGCGCGGGCAGCCCGGCCGCCTTCTGAGCAGTCATCAAAGCCTCTCGTGTGGTCAGGGATCGACTGACCGGCCCCGTCCCCGCCGCCCGTCACGGTGCCAGCGATGGCTACCGCCGCGCTGGCCGTTGTTAGTGTAACGTGTTCTAATTTTCTGTGCGCCGGAGCAGCAGGAGGAGCAGTGCCCATCGCCGTAACCGCCGAGCAGCGGGCGATCGCCGAGTCGGTCAGCCAGTGGGCGAAGCGGGCAGGCGCGATCGCCGCGGTGCGCGAGCTCGAGACGCGCGGTGGCGGGGCCGGCGGCCTGGCTGATGACCGGGCTGGCGGCGGGACAGGCCGCGAGCGCGCGGACAGTGAGCGGGCCGGCGACGGGACGGGCGACCCGGACTCGGCCGATGAGCGCTGGGCCGCGCTGGCCGAACTCGGCGTCTTCTCGGTCGGGCTGCCCGAGGACCTGGGCGGAGCGGGCGGCACCACGGCCGACGTCGCCGTCGTGGCCGAACGGCTCGCGGCGGCGCTCGTGCCCGGCCCGGTCATGCCGACGCTGCTGGCCGGGCTGGTGCTCGCCAGGTCGGTCGGCGCGGCCGGCGACGGTGCTCTCCGCGCGGTGCTCGCCGGGCTTGCCTCTGGCGCGGCGCGCGTCGGCGTGGCCATGTCGGCGTCGGGCGTGACCGCGACGCCGGACGGGGCCGGGGGCCTGCGGGTGAGCGGCACGGCCGGCCTCGTGCTCGGAGCCGCTGACGCCTCGCACCTGCTGCTCGGGGCGGTCGTCGGCCGCGGTGAGGCCTGGTTCCTGCTCGACGCACGGCAGCCAGGCGTCCGGCTGACGCCCCGGTCGCCGGTGGACTTTTCCCGCTCGCTGGCCGACGTCGGCCTCGACGCCGTCGCCGTCGAGGCCGGGCTGGTGCTCCGCGCCAGCTCCCGGCTGGTGCCCGACCTCGCCGCGACGCTGGCCGCCGCCGAGGCCGCGGGCGTCGCCACCTGGTGCTGCCAGACCGCGACCGAGTACGCACGGACCAGGCAGCAGTTCGGCCGCCCGATCGGCTCGTTCCAGGCGATCAAGCACCTGTGCGCGCAGATGCTCTGCCGGGCCGAGCTCGCCGCCGCGGCGGCCTGGGACGCGGCGCGCGCCGCGGACGGTGCGCCGGACGAACTGCCGCTGGCCGCCGCCGCCGCGGCCGCGCTGGCGCTCGACGCGGCGGTGGACAACGCCAAGGACTGCATCCAGGTGCTCGGCGGTATCGGGTTCACCTGGGAGCACGACGCCCACCTGTACCTGCGCCGGGCCGTGGCGGTGCGCAGCCTG
>DASPZH010000168.1:0-7681 GCA_035636335.1 Streptosporangiaceae bacterium | reverse complement strand
TCGCGGCCCGGGATGTCGAAGATGACCGAGTCCCAGGAGGCGGCCGCGACCGAGTCCGGGTACTGCTGCAGGCATCGGCCGCGGAAGTAGGCCCTGGTGTCTTCCGGCGGGTTGGTTTTTGCCGATCGAACGTCCTGCTCGTCGAGCAGGCGCTCCATCCGGCCCGCTGCGGCGAGCTTGTTGTACAGGCCGCGGCCGGCCCTGACGTCCGAGTACTGCAGGTCGACCAGTTCCAGCCTGGGGTGGTTCCAGCCGATGCCGTCGCGGGTCCGGTAACCCTCCATAAGCTGGAGCTTGGTCACCCAGTCCAGCTGCCCGGCCAGCAGCATGGGATCGTCGGCCAGCGTGACCAGGGCTGACTCCCAGCGGTCGAGCACGTCGGCGGTCAGGTCGTCGACGTCGGCGCCGAACCGCTCCTGGGTGTACTTGCGAGCAAGCTCCAGGTACTCCATCTGGACCTGCACCGCGGTGAGCTTTCTGCCGTCCCGCAGCGGGACCAGGTGCCGGCACCCCGGGTCGTGCGATACCGCGCGCAGCTCGGCGACCGCCCCGTCGATGCTCAGGTCGGTGGTCATGAACCGGTCCTCGATCATCGACAGGACCAGAGCCGTCGAGCCGAGCTTGAGGTAGGTGGACACCTCGCTCATGTTGGCATCGCCGATGATGACATGCAGCCTGCGGTATTTCTCCGGGTCGGCGTGCGGCTCGTCGCGGGTGTTGATGATCGGCCGCTTGAGCGTCGTCTCCAGGCCGACCTCGACCTCGAAGAAGTCGGCACGCTGACTGATCTGGAAGCCGTCCTCCCGGCCGTCGGCACCGATGCCGACCCGGCCTGCCCCGCATATGACCTGCCTGGTGACGAAGAACGGCGTGAGATACCTGACGATCTCCGCGAACGGCGTCGCCCGGTTCATCAGGTAATTCTCGTGACAGCCGTAGGAGGCGCCCTTGTTGTCGGTGTTGTTCTTATAGAGCTGGATGGGCGCGGTTCCGGGGATCGCGCTGGCCGCCGACGCAGCCTCTTCCATCACCCGCTCCCCCGCCTTGTCCCACAGGACGGCGGACAGCGGGTCGGTGCACTCGGGGCCCGAGTACTCCGGGTGCGCGTGGTCGACGTAGAGCCTGGCCCCGTTGGTCAGGATGACATTCGCCAGCCCGAGGTCCTCGTCGGTGAGCTGGCTGGCGTCGGCGGTGTCCCTGGACAGGTCGAAGCCGCGCGCGTCACGCAGCGGGTTCTCTTCCTCGAAGTCCCACCGCGTCCGCCTGGCCTTCGCCGCCGTCGCCGAGTGATAGGCGTTGACGACCTGAGAGGAGGTGACCATAGCGTTCGCGCCGGGCTGCCCGGGTACGGAGATGCCGTACTCGGTCTCGATGCCCATGACCCGGCGAACGCTCATAGCTCAAAGAGTAGTGCCGGGCGGCAAGCGGACCGGTCGCCGAGCACGCCAGCGCTCCGCCGTGTCGCCAGGCCGTGTCGTCCCGCCGCGGCTCGCCGAGACCGCGCCCGTCACAGGTACTGGCCGGTATTGGCGACGGTGTCGATCGACCGGCCCGCCTCGTTCCCGCTCTTGCCGGAGACCAGCGTCCTGATGTAGACGATCCGCTCGCCCTTCTTGCCGGAGATCCTGGCCCAGTCGTCGGGGTTGGTGGTGTTGGGCAGGTCCTCGTTCTCGCTGAACTCGTCGACGCACGCGGACAGCAGGTGCGCCACGCGCAGGCCCTTCCTGCCGGTCTCGAGGAACTCCTTGATCGCCATCTTCTTGGCCCGGTCGACGATGTTCTGGATCATCGCGCCGGAGTTGAAGTCCTTGAAGTACAGCACTTCCTTGTCGCCGTTGGCGTAGGTGACCTCGAGGAACCTGTTCTCCTGCGTCTCGCTGTACATTCGCTCGACGACCCGCTGGATCATCTCCACCACCGTCGACTCGGCCGAGCCGCCGTGCTCGGCGATGTCGTCCCGGTGCAGCGGCAGGTCGGCGACCACGTACTTGGAGAAGATGTCCCTGGCGGCCTCGGCGTCCGGCCGCTCGATCTTGATCTTCACGTCCAGGCGCCCCGGGCGCAGGATGGCCGGGTCGATCATGTCCTCGCGGTTGGACGCGCCGATCACGATGACGTTCTCCAGGCCCTCCACCCCGTCGATCTCGCTCAGGAGCTGGGGGACGATGGTGTTCTCGACATCGCTGGACACGCCGGAGCCCCTGGTGCGGAAGATCGAGTCCATCTCGTCGAAGAACACGATCACCGGCATGCCCTCGCTGGCCTTCTCCCTGGCGCGCTGGAACACCAGCCTGATGTGCCGCTCGGTCTCGCCGACATACTTGTTCAGCAGCTCGGGGCCCTTGATGTTGAGGAAGAAGCTCTTGCCCTCCTTGGCCGACTGGCCGCTCTCGCCGTTCTGGGTGGCCAGCTCGGCGGTGCGCCTGGCGACCTGCTTGGCCAGTGAGTTCGCCACCGCCTTGGCGATCAGCGTCTTGCCGCAGCCCGGCGGGCCGTAGAGCAGCACGCCCTTCGGCGGCCTGAGCTGGTGCTCCTTGAACAGGTCGGCATGCAGGTACGGCAGCTCGAT
Source organism: Streptosporangiaceae bacterium (assembly GCA_035636335.1). Taxonomy (GTDB): domain Bacteria; phylum Actinomycetota; class Actinomycetes; order Streptosporangiales; family Streptosporangiaceae; genus Chersky-822. Next base: position 5,112 of record DASPZH010000168.1, on the reverse strand, counting down.
GGCGTCCCTGATCTGCTCGATCTGCGGGCCGAGGCCGCCGATCAGGTCGTAGGTGATGTCAGGCACTTCCTCGAGGATGAGCTCCTCGACCTCGGCCTTGGGAATCCGCTCGTAGACATAACCCGACCGCGGCTCGAGCAGCAGCGAGTCGCCTGCCCGCAGCGGGCCGGCCAGCAGTGGCTCGGCCAGCCTGACGATCCGCTCCTCGTCGGCGTGCGAGATCACGAGCGCCCGGTCGCCGCCTTCGAGCAGCTCCTTGAGCATGACGACCTCGCCGACCGTCTCGTAGCCGAGCGCGATCACGACGTTCAGCGCCTCATTCAGCACCAGTTCCTGGCCGGGCCGCAGCTCGTCGAGGTCGATGCTCGGGCTGACCGAGACGCGCATCTTCCTGCCGCCGGTGAACACGTCGGCGGTGCCGTCTGAGTTGGCCTGCAGGAATACGCCGAAGCCAGAGGGCGGCTGGGCCAGCCGGTCGACCTCTTCCTTCAGTGCGATGATCTGGTCCCTGGCCTCCCGCAAGGTGGCAGTGAGACGCTCGTTCTGGCTGGTCAGGCCGACCAGCGTCGCCTCGGTCTGGGCCAGCCGGTCCTCGATCAGCCTGGACGTGCGGGGCGAATCCGCGAGCTTCCCGCGCAGTGCGGCGATCTCTTCCTCGAGGAAAGAGACCTGGTCCGTGAGTCCCTTGACCCTGACCTCGTCATCATGGCGTGCGGCGCGAGCGCTGTCGTCACGAGCGGCCATGCCCCTCACCCCCTCCTGAGAGCGGACTTACCTAGACCCTACCTACGCGCGGTCATTCCGTAACCTCGCGTCGGCCTCAAGCGACGTCTTTTCTGCCGATACGATCCAGTCTCGCCGTCGCATCGTTACTCATCAGCTACCGGCTAGTCCAGCCTGCGGGCGTGGTCACGTACCTAGTTTCCGTTATACGTCAATTATCCTTGCCGTCCTTGCCGTCCTTGCCGTCCTCACGGTCGCCGCCGGGATGCGCGTGCTCTTCCGGATGCGCGCCCTTGGCCGGCCGACGTCGCCGCGGCGGCGCGGTCACGCCGGCGGCGAGCCTGCGGGCGGTCACCAGGAAGCCAGTGTGGCCGACCATGCGGTGCTCGGGCCTGACCGCGAGGCCGTCCACGTGCCAGCCGCGGTGCATCGACTCCCAGGCGGCGGGCTCCGTGAAGCCGCCGTGCCCGCGCAGCGCCTCGACCACGCGGGATAGCTGGGTGGTGGTCGCAACGTAGCAGCAGATCAACCCGCCGGGGACGAGCCAGCGGGCCGCTCCGGCCACGTGCTCCCACGGCGCGAGCAGGTCGAGCACGACCCGGTCGAAGTCGCCCAGGTCGGGCTCGGCGGGCGGGGCGATGCCCGGTCCCTGATCGGCCGGCAGGTCGGCGACGACCAGCTTCCAGGCCGGGTGCGGCGCGCCGAAGTATCCCTGCGCATTGGCCTGCGCGATGGCGGCGAAGTCGGCCCTGCGCTCGTAGGAGACGAGCCGCCCGTCCTCGCCGACGGCGCGCAGCAGCCAGCAGGACAATGCTCCCGAGCCGGCTCCCGCCTCGAGCACATGAGCGCCGGGAAAGATGTCGGCGAGCCCGACGATCTGCGCCGCGTCCTTCGGGTAGACCACCGCCGCGCCGCGTGACATCGAGACCGTGTAGTCGGCCAGCAGCGGCCGCAGGGCCACGTAGAGCGTGCCGCCGGAGGCGCGCACGACGCTGCCTTCGTCCGTGCCGATCAGGTCGTCGTGCGCGATCGATCCGCGGTGGGTGTGGAAGGACCGCCCCGCCGCGAGCAGCACCCGGTGCCTGCGGCCCTTCTCGTCGGTGAGCTGTACCTGATCCCCAGGCGCGAACGGCCCGCGGCGCTTGATGATCACGCCGCTCAGGCTAGCGCCGACCGCGCCGTGCCGCGCCTTCACACCCCGGTGAAGGCGTGATCCAGGTCGGCCGCGGCGAGCACGCCGAACACCTGGCCGGACGGCTCGATCAGCAGGTACTCGCTGGCCGGAGCCTGCTGCACGGCCATGATCAGGTTCATGCCGGACAGGTCGGCGGACAGCACCATCTCGGGGCTGAGCGTCCTGGCCAGGGCGCCGACCTCGATCCACGGCCTGCGCTCCTCCGGGGTGGCCTGCACCGAGGCCTCGCTGACCAGGGCGGTCGGCGTGTTCTCGTGGTCCACGATCACCAGCGCCTGCGCGCCGGCGGCCTGAGCCCGCCTGACGGCCTCCGCGAGCGGCGTGCTGGCCGGCACCGGGATCGCGCGCCTGGCCAGCGCCCTCGCGCTGACGCCGGGCAGCCGGTCCCTGATCCGTGCCGCCCTGATCGCCTGCGTCGACTGGATCCAGATGAAGCCGGCGATGACCAGCAGCCAGAGCCAGAGGATGGAGCTGCTGCGCTGGGCGAGCAGTGCCCACCCGACGAGCGCGACCGCGAGCACCCGGCCCGCCCAGGCCGCGGTTATCGTGGCGGCGATCGGGCGCCCGGTGATCTTCCAGACGCCGGCGCGGAAGATGCGGCCGCCGTCCAGCGGCAGCCCGGGCAGCAGGTTGAAGATCCCCACGATCAGGTTCGCGACGAAGAGCTGGGCGATGAGCTGGTGCGCCAGGCCGGCCGGCACGACCTTGGCCAGCTCGTAGCCGATCCCGGCCAGGGCGAGCGACACCACCGGCCCGGCGCCGGAGATCAGCGCCTCGCGGCCCGGCGAGGAAGGCTCCTGCTCGATCTCGGAGTAGCCGCCGAGCGGATACAGCAGGACCCTGCGGACCGGCAGGCCGAACCCGCGCGCCACCACGCAGTGCGCGAGCTCGTGCACCAGCACCGAGACGTACAGCAGCAGCACGAACGCCGCGGCCACGATGTACCTGCTGCTGGTGCTGGCCAGGTTGGCCTCTGCGCCGGTGGCGTACATCACGACCAGCACCACGGCGAAGACCAGCCAGTACGGCGAGATGTAGACCGGGATCCCGAACGGCCGGGCAACCACGAAACCGAGCCGCGGATCGCGCCTGGGCGGGCGGTCAGGCGGCTGCTGCCCCGGGGTGCCTGGGGCGCCTGGGGCGCCCGGGGTGCCCGGGGTCGCCGTGTCGCGATCCGGCGTGCTGGTGGCCACGAAACGATGTTACGTGCTCTGGCGCGCAGATGCTCGCCCGGCGGCCCGCTCCCGGCCAATCGGGGGGCGCGCTGTCGGCGGGGTCCCCTACCCTGCCAAGTGTGGACCAGATCAGCGCGGAGCCGGGCGCGAGCGAGCCGCGCACGGTAGCCGTGGTCGAGCAGGGCCAGGTTGAGCAGGGCCAGGTTGAGCAGGGCCGGGGCTGGTCGCTGTCGCCGTCGCGGGCCGCCGACTTCCTCACCTGCCCGCTGCTGTACCGGTTCCGGGTCATCGACCGCCTGCCCGAGGCGCCGAGCCCGGCGATGGCGCGCGGGACGCTCGTGCACGCCGTGCTCGAGAAGCTGTTCGACGAGCCAGCCGCGAGCCGGAGCCCGCAGGCGGCCGCGAAGCTGGTCGAGCCCGCGTGGGACCGCCTGCTGGCGGCCGAACCCGAGCTCGCCGGGCTGTTCGCCGACGAGGCCGAGCGGGCGGCCTGGCTCACGCAGGCCCGCGCGATGATCGACCGCTACTTCACCCTGGAGGATCCGACCAGGCTGGAACCGGCGCACAGGGAACTGCACGTTCAGGCCGTGCTCGGCTCCGGCCTGCGGCTGCGCGGCTACATCGACCGGCTCGACGTGGCCGCGGGCGGCGAGGTCAGGATCGTGGACTACAAGACCGGGACCGCGCCTCGGGCCGACTTCGAGGCGCGGGCACTGTTCCAGATGAGGTTCTACGCGCTCGTGCTGTGGCGCACCAGCGGCACGGTGCCCAGGCTGCTGCAGCTCATGTACCTGGGCAACGGCGAGATCGTGCGGTACGCGCCCGACGAGGCCGACCTGCTGGCGACCGAGCGCAAGATCGAGGCGCTGTGGCGGGCGATCGAGCGGGCGCGGACGGCCGGCGACTGGCGGCCGCGGCCGGGCAAGCTCTGCGACTGGTGCGCCCATCAGGCGCTCTGCCCGGCGTTCGGCGGCACCCCGCCGCCGCTGCCCTCCGCCGATGCCGAAGGCGGACGGGACGGGCCAGGATCGTCCGGGCCCGATGGCCGCGATGGCCAGGCCGCGGCGGGCCAGGGGCGGTCAGCTTCCGCGCTCGCGTCCTGCTCGCTGGACCGCGACAGGGACCACGAGATCTAGCTCGCGGGCGGCGCGGCGGTGACCGCGGCGCTCGCGACCAGCGAGCGCAGCAGGTCCAGGTCCACGTGCGCCAGCGAGGCGGCAACGGTGCGGCCTGGGCGCGGGCTGACCGGCGCGACTCCGGGCACGGCGATCGTCACGCAGCCGGCCGCCTCGGCGGCGGCGACTCCGTTCGGCGAGTCCTCCAGGGCCACGCAGTACCGCGGCTCGGCGCCGATCAGCGCGGCGGCCCGCAGGTACGGCTCGGGGTGCGGCTTGGGGTTGCGCACGTCCTGGCCGCACACGGTCACGGTGAACGCGATGTCGTGCCTGGCCAGGCTGGCGAGCACGGCCTCCATGATGACCCGCTCGGACGAGGTGACCAGCGCCCGCGCGATGCCCGCCGCCCGCACCTGAGCGAGCAGGTGCAGCGCGCCGGGCATCGCCTCGATCTCGCGCTTGGCGAGCAACTCGACCATGCCGCCGATCAGCCAGCCGGCCACCTGGTCGCGGCTGGCCGGGCGGGTCGCGCGGCCGAGCAGGTAGTCAACGCTACGACGCAGCGAGCTGCCGACCAGTGCCCGCTGGTCCTCGTGGGTCCACTCGCCGCCCAGCCTGGACATGACGGCCCGCTCGATCTCGAACCAGAGCGGCTCGGTGTCCACCAGCAGGCCGTCCATGTCGAACAGGACGGCCTGGAGCTGGCCGCCGGCACCGGGGCCGAGGCCGGCGCCGGGGCCGACGTCGGGGCCGAGGCCGCGCATCATGTGCTGAAGTACTTCGCTTCGCGGTGGTGCGCGATCAGCGCGTCGGTGGACTGCTCGGGCGCGAGCTGGAACTCCTCCGACAACGTCACCCCGATCCGCTCGGGCTCGAGCAGCCGCATCATCTTGGCCCGGTCCTC
>DASPZH010000167.1:0-2927 GCA_035636335.1 Streptosporangiaceae bacterium | reverse complement strand
ACGGGTGCGCGTCTTAGCTGATCCCCGACCTGATCGATTCGCGCGCCGACCGAGTTCTGCTGCCGAGCCCGATCAGCGCGGCGATGTGCAGGTCGGCGAGCGTGTCGACGTCGCGCCTCAGCCCGGGAATGCCAGGCAGGTCGAGTTCGACCGCCCCTGCCTGGCGATGGCGCATCCGCGACCGCGAGCCGAACCGCGGGCTGAACGGCGTTCCCGGCATCGCCGTGTACAACGTGGTCCCCGATCCCGCGGCATCGGCCACGAACGCCTGCGTAACGGCCGAAGCCGCGGCAAGCGCGACCGCCAGTTCGGCCGCCGACAGGGCGGGCAGGTCGGCGGTGAGCGCGGCCAGGCCGCGGCCGGGCCAGCGGGCCGCCGCGTGCTCGGCGCCGGCCGAGAGCGCCTGGTTCAGGCCGGCGCCCGGCCGGTCGGCGATGACCTCGGCGCCGAGTGCCCGCGCCTCGGTCCCGATCGCGGCGTCGTCGCTCACGACGACCACATCCGCCACGACCTGGCAGGCCATGGCGGCCGCCACGGTATCGGCCGCCATCGCGAGCGCCACCGCCTCGCGGTCGGCGTCGGCGAGGTCGGCCAGCCGAGACTTGGCCCGGGCAAGTAGCTTGACGGGGATCACCACTGACCAGGCCAGCGGGGTATTGGTTCCCATAACATCCGATCTTGCCTCGACACCGACTCAGGCGAACAAGAAGACTGGCACCATGAGGTGCGGGAGAGTGTGAACATGAGTGAGCGCGCGGACGGCAGTTACTCCAACGCATGGCGGGGGGTTTCGAAGATCATCCTCCGGCCGACCATCCGCGCGCTGATGAAGCACGACTGGCAGGGCCAGGAGCACTTCGTTCCCGTCGGCGGGATGATCGTCGCCGCGAACCATCTGTCCTACGCCGATGTACTCGCGCTCGCGCTCTTCTGCGACCAGGCCGGGCGTTACCCGACCTTTCTCGCCAAGTCCTCGCTGTTCAAGATCCCGGTTCTCGGCCGGATCATACTCAAGCTTGGCCAGCTCCCGGTCTACCGCGACCAGGCCGACGCGGCGTTGGTGCTGCGCGACGCCGAGCAGGGCGTCAAGGACGGCGCGTGCGTGGTCTTCTACCCGGAAGCGACCGTCACCAGGGACCCGGCCCAGTGGCCGATGCACGCCAAGACGGGCGTCGCCCGGCTGGCGCTCGCCACCGGAGCGCCGGTCATCCCGGTCGGTCACTGGGGGGCGCAGGACGTCCTCGCCTACGGCAGTTTCCGGCCGCACCTGATCCCGCGCCGGACGGTGCACATGATCGCCGGTCCCCCGGTCGACCTGTCGGAGTTCGACGGGAAGCCGCTCGACACGGCGACACTGCGCGCCGCCACCGACAAGATCATGACGGACGTGGCGGCGCTCGTCGGCAAGCTGCGCGGCGCGGATCCGCCAGCCGTGCCGTACCATCCGGCGATCGCCCGCCGCAAGGAGCGGGCCGAACTGCGCCAGCTTGCCGAGCAGCACTCGGCCGGCGCCGGCGAGCCCCCGCTCGCCGGCGCACCCGGCGACGGCGGCCAGACGGCCGGGGACACGGCCAGCGAGGTAGCCGACTCGTGACAGCGGCGGTGATGGGCGGCGGCTCCTGGGGAACGACATTCGCCCAGGTGCTGTGCGACGCCGGGACCGAGACGGTGCTGTGGTGCCGCCGCCATGATGTCGCCGAGACCATCAACGCCACCAGCCGCAACCACGACTACCTGCCCGACTTCGACCTGCCAAGCTCGCTGCGCGCCACCGCCGACGCCGAGCAGGCACTGGCCGGAGCAGAGGTCATCGTGCTCGCCGTTCCCGCCCAGACGCTCAGGCAGAACCTGTCCCGGTGGGTCGGCTTTATCGCGCCCGGTGCTCTGCTGGTGAGCCTGATGAAGGGCATCGAGCTCGACACGGGCAAGCGGATGACTGAGGTCATCGCCGAGGTCGCTGGCTGGCCTGGCAAGCAGATCGCGGTCGTCACCGGCCCGAACCTGGCGCGCGAGATCGCCCAGCGCCAATACGCGGCGACGGTGGTGGCCTGCTCCGATCAGCAGACCGCGGAGAACCTGCAGAAGGCGTGCCACACCGCCTACTTCCGCCCGTACACGAATCCGGACGTGGTCGGCTGCGAGCTGGCCGGCGCGGTGAAGAACCCGATCGCACTCGCCGTCGGGATCGCCGTCGGCATGGGCCTCGGCGACAACACCAGGGCCATGCTGATCACGCGCGGGCTCGCCGAGACCTCCCGCCTCGGCGCCGCGCTCGGGGCCGACCAGCACACGTTCGCCGGGCTCGCCGGGATGGGTGATCTTGTCGCCACCTGCTCATCGCCATTGTCCCGCAACAGGACCTTCGGCGAAAAACTCGGCCGCGGAGTACCGCTCGCCGACATCCTGGCCAACACCAAGCAGGTGGCGGAAGGGGTCACGTCGTCGAAGTCCGTACTCGAGCTGGCCAGGAAGCACTCCGTGGAGATGCCGATCACCGAGGTGGTCGCGGCGGTGGTATATGACGGCCTCGATGTCGGCCAGGCGGCGCTGATGCTCGCCAGCCGAACGGCAAAACCAGAGCGCTATGGCCTCTGAGAAGTGGCCAAGGCCGCCCCAGGACCCGCGCGACTACGACACGCCACGGCCGCCGGGCCGCCGACGCACGGCGGGCCCAAACGGCGGACGGTACGACGACGGCCGGTATGAGGACGCGCGATACGACGGCGGGCGGTACGACGCGCGGAACGACAACGCAGAGTACAGCGACGCGCACTATGACAATGAGCGGTACCGCGACTCGCGGTACGACGGCGAGCGGTACGACAACGCGCGGAACGGCGACGCGCGGAACAGCGACGCGGGGTTCGGCGACGCGGGGTACGGCGACGCGGGGTACGGCGACACGGGGCACGGCGACACGGGGTACG
>DASPZH010000166.1:0-4630 GCA_035636335.1 Streptosporangiaceae bacterium | reverse complement strand
GACGGGCTTGGTGGCCAGGTGCAGCAGCCGCAGCGAGACGCTGCCGAACGGCAGCCTCGGCACGTCGTGCGTGCTGGTCGAGCCGAGCACGATCATCCGGGCGTCCACCTCCTCGGCGGCCGCGGCGATGGCCCGCGCAATGCGGCCGACCGGCGTCTTGCGTATGTCCGCCCTGGCGGTGACTCGCGCTCCGGTCAGGCGCTCGACGATCTCGGTGACGACCCGCTCGCCCTCGCCGTCGCCGCAGTCGACCTGGATCCTCCCGAACCGGCCAACGGCGAACTCGTGCACGTGCAGCACGACAACCCGGTCGCCGGTCCCGGCCGCGAGATCGCGGGCCAGGTCGGCGGCCGCAACCGTGTGTCCCGTCGTGTCGACGGCCAGCAGGATGGTCTTGCTCATGGCTACTCCTCAGGTAGCGGCGCGCCGCCCGGCCCGCACCCGGGTCGGGCCCGTCGCTGGTCAATGCCAGTTCGACGTTAGGCGCGGGCGTTCGGCGGCCGTAGGGTCCAAGGTCCGCGGCTGGCCGCCGACGGGCCCGGGATTTCAACGGCTCCAGGTGCTCACTGCCGCCCGCTGCCCGGCCCCGACCGGCTGGTCTGCCACCATCCGGAAGCCGGTGACGATGTCGGCTGAAATCGTGATCACGTCGTCGACGGCACCCGAGATCCAGGGCCGCAGCCGGCCCCGGTACCGCGCCGCGGCATCTTCGTCGGTGAGCAACCTGGCGGTTCCCACGACGATCACGCTCCACCCGAGCTGGGTCTCGGCGTCGATCGCGTCGGCCTCGTAGGCGACGACGACGCCGTTGCGGCCCGCCGCCGAGGTGATCGCGGCGCCCGACGTCGCCCGCACGATGACCGACTCACCCTCGACGAGGTGATTAACCGGGCGTATGGCCGGCAGCGCCCGGTGCGTGAACACCAGCCGGCCCATGGCTATGCTGCCGAGCAGCTCGAGTGACTTGGTCCTGCTGAGCTGCTGTAGCGACCTCTGCTCGTCCATCGCAGACCTCCGCGTCCGGCGTCGCTCCGCCATGCGACGTGTCCCCACTGTGTCGCGGCGGCCGCCTGCTGGTTAGGGCCCAAAGACCCCTCGTTGTACCCGGTCGGGCGGTGGCCTACGTCCTGGCCGGCCAGGGCCGCATGCCCTGCACGGCGGCCGGTGCAGCGGGCATGCTGGTGTTTGTTCCGGTTTAGACGGCAGGAGGTGTCCCGATGAAAGCCATGCCAGGCGATCGCCTCATCATCGACGGCGACTCGGACCGGGTCGGCGAGGTCATCGGTGTCCCGCACGCGGACGGGTCGCCGCCCTATGTCGTCAAATGGCGGCGCAGCGGGCATATCGCATTGGTGTCACCCGACAGCTACGCCTCGCTCGTCCCGGCCGACCGCGCCGGTGCCGCCCGCGCGGAACGCGTTCAGCCAGCCTGCGGCCCGCGGCCCGCGGGCAACCGGCTATGACCGCGGACGCCGAGGTCGCCGCGGCGCCAGGGCCGGCGGACGGTGTCTACGCGCTGCTCACCGACGGCACCACGGTCCTGATCGCGCCGACCAGGCGGCGGGACCGCGACGCGGTCAGGCAGATGCACGCGCAGATGTCGCCGGACAACATCTACCTGCGCTTCTTCAGCATCAGCCCGGCCGCGGCCGACCGTGAGGCCAAGCGGGTGACCAGGCCGCCCGACGCCGACCACTGCGCGCTGCTGGCCTGGCTCGGCGACGAACTCGTCGGCGTCGCCAGCTACGAGCCGACGGGCAAGCCGGGCGTCGCCGAGATCGCGTTCGCGGTCACCGACCACATGCACGGCCGCGGGGTCGCCACGCTGCTGCTCGACCACCTGGTGTCGAACGCCAGGCTCCGCGGGCTGCGCGCGTTCACCGCGGAGACGCTGGCCGACAACGTCGCCATGCTCCGGGTCTTCGCCAACGCCGGGCTGGCCGCGAAGCGGCAGATGTCCGACGGTGTCGTCGAGACCACGTTCCCGCTGCCGTCCGACGAGGCCGACCAGCGGCTGCACAGCTACCTGGAGTCGGTGTCGATGCGGGAGCGGTCCGCCGACGTGGCCAGCCTGCGTTACCTGCTCGAGCCGTCCTGCATCGCGGTCGTCGGGGCCAGCCGCAAGCCGGGCCGGGTCGGGCACGCGATCTTGAAGAACGTGGTCGCGGCCGGCTTCGCCGGCCGGGTCTACGCGGTCAACCCGCACGCCAAGTCGGTGCTGGGGGTCGCCTGCGTGCCGTCGGCCGCCGACCTGCCCGAGCCGCCCGACATCGCCGTGGTCGCGGTCCCGGCGGCGCACGTCAATGCGGTCGCGCAGGACTGCGGCCGGCGCGGGGCCAAGTCCCTCGTCGTCGTGACGGCGGGGATCGGCCCCGACAGCGGCGCTGAGCTGCTCGCGACGTGCCGCAGGCACGGCATGCGCCTGGTCGGCCCGAACTGCTTCGGTGTGGCGGTCCCGCCGCTCGGGCTGAACGCCACGTTCGCGAACGCCGAGCCGCCGCCGGGGACCGCCGGCCTGGTCGTCCAGTCGGGCGGGATCGGCATCGCCGTGCTCGAGCATCTGACCCGGCTCGGGATCGGCGTGTCGTCGTTCGCGTCGGTCGGCGACAAGTACGACGTGTCGAGCAACGACATGCTGATGTGGTGGGAGCAGGACGACACGACCAGGCTGGGCGTGCTCTACGTCGAGTCGTTCGGCAGCCCGCGCCGGTTCGCGCAGACGGCCAGGCGGGTCGGCCGCCAGTTCCCGGTGCTGACCGTCATCGGCGGCCGGTCGGTCGCCGGCCAGCGCGCGGCGGCCTCGCACACGGCGGCCGCGGCCACCCCGCTGGTCACCCAGGAGGCCCTGTTCGGCCAGGCCGGGGTGATCGCCGCGACCAGCCTCGGCGAGCTCGTTGACGCGGCCGCCCTGCTGGCCTGCCAGCCCCTGCCGGCGGGCAGCCGGGTCGCCATCATCTCGAACGCCGGCGGTGCCGGGGTCCTGGCCGCGGACGCCTGCGGCGACAACGACCTGAAGGTCGCGACCCTGTCCGAGCCGACGCAGCAGAGGCTGCGCAGGCTGCTGCCCGACGGCGCGGCCGTGGCCGGTCCCGTCGACACGTCCGCTGCGGTCAGCCAGCGGGCGTTCCGGTCCGGCCTGGAGCGGGTGGCCAAGGACGACGGCGTCGATGCCGTCGTGGCGATCACCGTGCCGACCGCGCTCGGCCATCTCGCCCCCGCCATCCTGAGCGCGAACGTGGCCAAACCGCTCGTCGCCGTCATGCTCGACCAGCAGGAGTCGGTGCGGCTGCTGCGCCGGTCGCCTGATCACGACGGACAGCGCCCCGGCCAGCCGGCCTGCGCGGCGATCCCGTCCTACCTCTATCCCGAGAGCGCCGCCCGGGCGCTCGGTCACGCCGTGCGGTACGGCGCCTGGCGGTCAAGCGCGGAGGGCCAGGTGCCCGAGCTGACCGGGATCAGGCAGGACGACGCGCGGAAGCTCGTGGCCGGGTTCCTGGCCGGCCAGCGTCTCGGCGGCTGGCTCCCGCCCGGCCCGGTGGCCAGCCTTCTGGCCTGCTACGGGATCACGCTGGTCCCGACCCTGGAGGCAACCGACGCAGACGCCGCCGTCCGGGCCGCCGACAGCCTGGGCGAGACCGATGTCGTGCTCAAGGCCGATGTCGAGGGCCTGGTCCACAAGAGCGACGCCGGAGCCGTGCTGCTCGACCTGCGCACCGAGCGCGACGTCAGGCGCGGGTACACCGAGCTGTCCAGGAGGTTCGGCGCCGACCTGCGCCGGGTGCTCGTCCAGCCGATGATCGCCGACGGCGTCGAGGTGCTGATCGGTGTCGTGCACGAGCCGGTCTTCGGCCCGCTGGTCGTCTTCGGGCTCGGCGGCGTGGCGACCGACGTCCTCGGCGACCACGCGGCCAGGCTGACACCGCTCACCGACGTCGACGCGGACGAGATGATCCGCGGTATCAGGGGGGCGGCGCTGCTCACCGGGCACCGCGGCAGCACCCCGGTCGACCTGGACTCGCTGGCCGACGTCCTGCTCCGGGTCTCCCGGCTGGCCGACGAGGTGCCCGAGATCGCCGAGCTGGACCTGAACCCGGTTATCGCCCGCGCCGACCGCGTCCGCCCGGTCGACGCGCGGATCAGGCTCGTTCCGGCCGAGCCGCAGGACCCGTTCCTGCGCCGGCTGCGTTAGGTCTGTCTCGCCCCGGCGCACGGCCGAGGGTCCCATCGGCGGAGGCGCAATGGCACTGCGCCCGCGGCCGCCCGGTGACTGATGCTGAAGACGACGGCGGCGCAACGCAGAACCCGCCGCCGGATCGCCAAGGAGGTCGAGATGTCCGCACCGAACACTGGCGCTGTTCCCCGGATCGTGGCCGGAGTGGACGGCTCTTCGCACTCGATCAACGCGCTGCGCTGGGCCGTGCACCAGGCCGAGCTGACCGGCGGCACGGTCAATGCCGTCGCCGCCTGGGAGTTCCCGATCGCCGCCGGGGGCATGGGCTGGGCGCCGGTCTCGGGACTCGACGACACCGACTACGGCGAGCTTGCGGCCAAGGCCCTGAACGAAGCGGTCAGCGAGGTCAGCCCGCCGCCCGGCGTCACCGTGCGCCAGGTGGTCGTGGAGGGTAACGCC
>DASPZH010000165.1:0-7112 GCA_035636335.1 Streptosporangiaceae bacterium | reverse complement strand
CGGACCCGCGCCGCCGAACTGATCAGCGCCGGCGCCGTGCTCGTCGGCGGCAGGCCAGCGGCGAAGTCGGACCGGGTGCCGGCCGGGGAGTGGCTGGACGTGATGTTGCCTCCGGCCGCCCAGCCGTCGGCTCCGCCGACGCCGACGGCCGTGCCAGGCCTGGTCGTGGTCTACGAGGACGCCGACCTCGTCGTCGTCGACAAGCCGGCCGGCGTCGCCGCCCATCCGACGCCCGGCTGGACCGGGCCGACGGTGCTGCAGGGCCTGCTGGCCGGAGGTCACCAAATCGCCACCAGCGGCGCCGCCGAGCGGCAGGGGATCGTGCACCGGCTCGACGCCAACACAACCGGGCTGATGGTGGTGGCCAAGAGCGAGCACGCCTACAGCGTGCTGAAGCAGGCATTCAGGGATCGCGAGGTCGACAAGCGGTATCACGCGCTCGTTCAAGGTCATCCCGATCCGCTCCGCGGCACCATCGACGCCCCGATCGCGCGGCACCCGTCGGGCGATGGCAGGTTCGCCGTGGTCGGCGACGGCCGGCCGGCGGTGACTCACTACGACACGCTCGAGGCCTTCCGGGCCGCGAGCCTGACCGAGGTCAGGCTGGAGACCGGCCGGACTCACCAGATTCGGGTGCACATGGCCGCGGTCAGGCACCCGTGCGTGGGTGACCGGCTCTACGGCGCCGACCCGGTGCTCGCGGCGAGGCTCGGGATGACCAGGCAGTGGCTGCACGCCGTCGGGCTCGGGTTCGCCCACCCGGCTGACGGCCGCCGGGTGGACTTCAGCAGCGGCTATCCGGCCGATCTGGCCGCCTGCCTGGACCTTCTCGCCGACCCGCCGTAGCGGGCGGCCAAGATCTTGCAGACACGCCCGAGTTGCCTGGCGCGTCCGAGTGCCCGCGTCCGGCGGGGTGGGTTAGGGTCGAACCGACCCCAGCGCTGGCTTGCCTGCGGCATGCCTGAAGGAGGCGGTACTTCATGGCGGCGGATCCGGCTGGGACGGCGGCTCGCGGACGTGACGGCGGGTTCGCGCACCTGCACGTGCACACCGAGTACTCGATGCTGGACGGCGCCGCCCGCCTCGACGACCTGTTCAGCGCGTGCGCCGACGCCGGGATGTCGGCGATAGCCATGACCGACCACGGCAACGTCTACGGCGCCTACGACTTCTACTCCAAGGCGCGCAAGGCCGGGATCAAGCCGATCATCGGGACCGAGGCCTACGTGGCGCCCGAGCACCGCGGGCACAAGCAGCCGGTCAGGTGGGGCACGCCCGCCCAGAAGGACGACGATGTCTCGGGCGCGGGCGCATACACCCACATGACCCTGCTGGCCGAGACCAGCGAGGGCATGTACAACCTGTTCCGGCTGTCCTCGCTGGCCTCGATCGAGGGCTACTTCCGCAAGCCGCGGATGGACGCCGAACTGCTTGCCCGCTACGCCAAGGGGATCATCGCCACCACCGGCTGCCCCGGCGGTGAGGTGCAGACCAGGCTCAGGCTCGGCCAGTACGACCAGGCGCTCGAGGCCGCGGCCGCGTACCGGGACATCTTCGGGCCAGGCAACTTCTTCGTCGAGCTGATGGCCCACGACCTGGAAGTTGAGCAGCGGTCGGCGGACGGCCTGCGCCGGATCGCCGCCGAGCTGTCGCTGCCCTACGTGGTGACCAATGACACGCACTACGTCGCCCCCGGCGACGCTCAGGCGCACGGGGTGCTGCTGTGCGTACAGACCGGTACCAACATGGCCGACCCGAAGCGGTTCAGGTTCGAGGGGGCCGGCTACTACGTCAAGAGCCCGGCTGAGATGCGCGCGATCAGCGACGACGAGGTCTGGCAGTCGGGCTGCGACAGCACGCTGCTGATCGCCGAGCGGGCCGAGGTGGAGTTCACCAGCACGAACCTGATGCCCGACTTCCCGCTGCCGCCCGGCGAGACCGAGCTGACCTGGTTCCGCAAGGAAGTCTGGGCCGGGATGGACCGCAGGTTCCCCGGCGGTTACGACGGCGAGCGGCGGCAGCGCGCCGAGTACGAGATGGGCGTCATCGAGCAGATGGGGTTCTGCGGCTACTTCCTGGTCGTGGCCGACTTCATCATGTGGGCCAAGCGCAACGGCATCAGGGTCGGGCCGGGTCGCGGCTCGGCGGCCGGGTCGATCGTGTCGTACGCGATGGGCATCACCGACCTGGACCCGATCGCCTTCGGCCTGATGTTCGAGCGCTTCCTCAACCCCGAGCGCGTGTCCATGCCCGACATCGATATCGACTTCGACGAGCGCAGGCGCGGCGACGTCATCAGGTACGTCACCGAGAAGTACGGCGACGACCGCGTCGCCCAGATCATCACCTACGGCACGATCAAGGCCAAGGCGGCGGTCAAGGACTCGGCGCGGGTACTCGGCTTCCCCTATGCGCTCGGGGACCGGATCACCAAGGCGTTCCCGCCCGCGGTGATGGGCAAGGACGTGCCGCTGTCCAGCATCTTCGATCCCGACCACCCCAGGTACGGCGAGGCCGGCGAGATCCGGGCCCTGTACGAGGCCGAGCCCGAGGTCAAGCAGGTTCTGGAGACGGCGCGCGGCCTCGAGGGCCTGATCAGGCAGGCCGGCGTGCACGCGGCCGGGGTGATCATGAGCAGCGAGCCGCTGCTCGACCACGTCCCCGTGTGGAAGCGCGATGCCGACGGCGCGATCATCACCCAGTTCGACTACCCGAGCTGCGAGGATCTCGGGCTGCTCAAGATGGACTTCCTCGGCCTGCGCAACCTGACGATCCTCGACGACGCGCTGGCCGGGATCGCGGCGAACCAGGGCATCACGGTCGAGGTGGACACGTTGCCGCTGGACGACAAGCCGACGTACGAGCTGCTGGCCCGCGGCGATACCCTCGGCGTGTTCCAGCTCGAAGGCGGCCCGATGCGGGCGCTGCTCCGATCGATGCGGCCCGACCGGTTCGACGATATCTCGGCCGTGAACGCCCTGTACCGGCCCGGTCCGATGGGCGCCAACGCGCACAACGACTACGCGGACCGCAAGACCGGGCGCAAGCCGGTGACCCCGATCCACCCGGAGCTCGCCGAGCCGCTGGCCGACATCCTTGACGATACCTACGGCCTGATCGTCTATCAGGAGCAGGTGCTGCTCATCGCGCAGAAACTGGCCGGGTACTCCGTCGGCAAGGCGGACCTGCTGCGCAAGGCCATGGGGAAGAAGAAGAAGGAGATCCTGGACAAGGAGTTCGAACCGTTCGCGGGCGGGATGCGCGCCAACGGTTACTCCGACGGGGCAATCACGGCCATCTGGGACATTCTCGTTCCCTTCTCCGACTATGCCTTCAACAAGGCGCATACCGCCAGCTACGGCCTGGTCGCCTACTGGACTGCCTACCTCAAGGCGAACTTCCCGGCCGAGTACATGGCGGCGCTGCTGACATCCGTGGCCGGCGACAAGGACAAGTCGGCGCTGTACCTGTCCGAGTGCCGCCGGATGGGCATCAAGGTCATGCCCCCGGACGTGAACGCGTCGACGGCGTACTTCACCCCGGTGGGCACCGACATCAGGTTCGGCATGGCGGCGGTGCGCAACGTCGGGGGCGCCGTGGTCGAGTCCGTCGTGGCCGCGCGGACGGCGAAGGGCGCGTTCACCAGCTTCTCCGACTTCCTGCGCAAGGTCCCGGTCAACGTCTGCAACAAGCGCGTGATCGAGTCGTTGATCAAGGCGGGGGCGTTCGACTCGCTCGGCAGCCCGCGGCGGGGCATGCTGATGATCCACGAGCAGGCCATCGACGCGGTCATCGACGTCAAGCGCAACGAGGCCATGGGCCAGGACTCCCTGTTCGGCGACGACGAGGACAACGCGGCGACCTTCGACATCCCGGTGCCCGACGGCGAGTGGGACAAGTCCACGCTGCTCGGCTTCGAGCGGGAGATGCTCGGCCTGTATGTCTCCGACCACCCGCTGCTCGGGCTTGAGCACGTGCTGGCCGCCGAGACCGACTGCTCGGTCGTGCAGCTACTCGGCTCCGCCGACGAGCCGGAGCGGACCGGGCGCGGCGACGGCCAGATCGTCACCCTGGGCGGGATCCTGTCCGGCGTCCAGCGGAAGGTGACCAGGCAGGGCAGTCCGTGGGCGGCAGCCACGCTGGAGGACCTCGAGGGCGCGATGGAGGTGCTGTTCTTCCCCGCGACCTACCAGGCGTGCATGCACCTGGTGGTCGAGGACGCGATCGTGTTCGTGCGGGGCAGGCTGGACCGGCGCGAGGACGTGCCCAAGCTGGTCGCCATGGAGCTCAGGCCGGCCGAGCTGGCGGCCGGTGAGTCCGGCCCTT
Source organism: Streptosporangiaceae bacterium (assembly GCA_035636335.1). Classification (GTDB taxonomy): domain Bacteria; phylum Actinomycetota; class Actinomycetes; order Streptosporangiales; family Streptosporangiaceae; genus Chersky-822. Next base: position 2,786 of record DASPZH010000165.1, on the reverse strand, counting down.
TTGTAGTGTCCATGCTTGAGTCCCGCTGCGTGGCGCCGATCGTGGAGCGGCTCAGGGAGGTCCTGCGTACCCATCCGGGGGCGCTCGAGGTGCACCTGCGGTTGCTGAGCGGAAGCAGGGCGAAGGTGCTGAAGCTGGACGACAAGCTCCGGGTCCGTCCGTCGCCGTCGCTGGTCGCGGACCTGAAACAACTGCTCGGCCCGGCCTGCCTGGGTTAGGAACCGCCGCTCCGCGCGGTACGCCTGGCGCGACGGCCGCGCCCGGCGCTGGCCGCCGACGCACCATCGGCTGGGGTCAACTACGCTGTTCGGCAAATGTCGACGACCCGTGAGCTTCCCTATCCGCCCGGGCCCGGAGGCCCGGCATATTGGCCCGGCGACCAATCTTCGCCTGCTCCCGGCCTGCCCGGCTCGCTGGCGATCCTGGTCGCCAGCGCGGCGCTCGGTCTGGCCGGCGGCCTGGCCTGGGCGGCCCTGGCTCCCAGGCCGCTGTACATCGTCGTGGCCAAGGGCTCGGCCGATGTCGTCAATCCGGAGACGACGGCTTTCATCGCCGCCGACGCCACGTACTGCCTGGTCGGCGTGGTCGGGGGGCTGATCATCGGCCTGGCGGGCTACCTGCTGGCGGTAAGGCGGTACGGGCCGGCCCCCATGGCCGCGATCCTGGTCGGCAGCACCGTGGCCGGCGTCGCGGCCCGCTGGATCGGTGAGCGCCAGGGACTCGGGCAGTTCAACCGGCAGCTTCTCACCACCCACCAGGGCACGCTGCTGCACGCGCCGCTCGTGCTGGCCGGGGATGCCTCCGCGACGGTCTGGCCTACCGTCGGCTCGATTCCCGCGGTGGCGTTCTGGCCGCTGGCGGCCTGCGCGGTTGCCGGGGGGATCGTTCTGGTCGGAACGCTCCGCGAGCGACGGGCCGCGCAGCCCAACACCGCGCCGTACCCAGGCCAGCCGCCGCCCTTCCGGTCCTATCCAGGCGCGTAGCCCGCCCACGACGGCCGTGTCGCCAACCGGCAGAGCCATCGCGCGGTTGACTTGGTACGGACAATTTCCGATGGCAGGCGAGAAGGGTACATACCGATGCAGCGTCTCGTCGTCGTTGGCGGGGGTGTACTCGGCATGATGCACGCGGCTGCCGCACGAGAGCGCGGCCACCACGTCGTACACCTCGAGCGCGAGCCGGGACCACGCGGTGCGAGCGTGCGAAACTTCGGGCTGATCTGGGTGAGCGGCCGGGCGCCCGGTCCCGAGCTTGAGCTGGCATTGCGCTGCAGGGAGCTGTGGGAACGGCTGGCCGACCGGGTGCCGGGAACCGGCTTCCGGCCGCACGGCAGCCTCACGATCGGCGATACGTACGCCTACGACGAGCCGTTCGCCTTCGACCTGGACGAGCGGCCCTACGGGGTCCCGGGTGATGATGGCGCGGCGCAGGTGCGCCGGGCCGCACGGCCGGAATCCCCTACGCGGGAGCCCGCCGTTATGAGAGGAGTCGCCATGACAGCCAGGATCAGCGTCGCGTGCCTGGACATGGCCGGCACAACCGTCGCCGACGAGGGCAGCGTGATGTCCGCGTTCCGCGCGGCGATGGAACAGTTCGGGCTGGTCCCCGGCGCGCCGGGATACGACAGGGCGACCGAGATCGTGCGGGTCACCATGGGCCAGTCGAAGATCGAGGTGTTTAGGCGGATCCTGGGTGACGAGTCGTCGGCCGCGGCGGCCAACAGCGCGTTCGAGGAGCGTTACGCGCGGATCGTCGGGGCTGGCGAGATCGCGCCGCTGCCCGGTGCGGAGCAGACGCTGGGCGCGCTGCGCGACGCGGGCATCAGATCTGCCTCGCCACCGGCTTCTCGCCCGCGACCAGGAACGTCGTGCTCGACACGCTCGGCTGGCGCCCCCTGATCGATCTCGCGCTGTCGCCGGCCGACGCGGGCCGGGGCAGGCCCTGGCCCGACCTCCCGCTAACCGCCCTGCTCCGGCTGCGCGGGGGAGCGGTCAGCGAGCTCGCGGTGGCCGGCGACACCGCGAGTGATGTCGATTCCGGCCTGCGCGCCGGAGCCGGCATCGTCGCCGGCGTACTGACCGGGTCGGGGAGCAGGGAGGATCTGGAGAAGGCAGGGGCTCCGCACGTGCTTGACGAAATCTCCGGCCTGCTCCCGCTACTCGGCCTGGGCGGCACCCGATGACCGACCCTATGCTCCCGCTCGGCGAGGCCTGGGACTTGCACGCACGGGAGTGGATCGCCTGGTCGAGGACCCCCGGCCTCGACAGCTACGAGAGATTCCACCGGGACGCGTTCTTGCCCTTGGTCCCTCGCCCCGGCCGGCTGACCGTGGATGTCGGCTGCGGTGAGGGCCGGGTGAGCCGCGACCTGCGAGCCCTGGGTCACCACGTTCTGGCGGTCGATCTTTCGCTGGCCACGACCCGCGCCGCCGCGACCCACCCGGCTGACCGGTTTCGGCGATCGTGGCCGATGCGGTCCGCCTGCCGCTAGCAGCCGGCACGGCCGACTGCGCCGTCGCGTTCATGTCCCTGCACGACGTTGACCACATGCCAGCCGTCGTGAACGAGATCGCCCGCCTTCTCTCCGCCGGCGGGCACCTGGCGATGGCGATCGTGCACCCGATCAATTCGGCCGGCCAATTTGTCGGCGACAAGGCGGACGCGGACCGGCCGTTCGTGATCGGCGGGTCCTACCTTCAGCCCGAGCGCTACGTCGACACGTTCAGTCGCGACGGCCTTACAATGACCTTCTACGGCGAGCACCGGTCGCTGCAGGCTTACACAGAG
>DASPZH010000164.1:0-12836 GCA_035636335.1 Streptosporangiaceae bacterium | reverse complement strand
GATCCGGTTCAAGCGAGATCTTCAGGGCCGTCAGCGCGTGCTCGGTGTCGTTGTCGCGCTGGTGCGCCGCGCGCAGGCGGCCGGTGAAGGATGCGATGTCGGCGAGCGTCCAGGCCAGCCGGTAGAAGCTGATCGCCATTGAGTCAACGGCGCGGCCGGTCGCCTCGCAGTAACGGGCCAGCGCGCCCGGCGAGCCGTTGTCCAGCATCCACAGATCGCGCTCCGGCGGTGCCAGGGCAACAGTGTCCCAGTCGATCAGCCAGAGACGGCTCCCGGCGCGGATCATGTTGCCCGGGTGCGGCTCACCGTGAGTGACGACGACGCCTGGACTGCTGTCGGTCACGTGGGCTGCGAGGCTGTCGAACGTGGCTAGCCAGCCGGCGACCAGGTCGGCCTTCGCCGCGAGCTCGCGCCGCGCGAGCTCGCCCAACGGGCCGCCGGACCACGGCCGGCCCAGCTCGGCGAGCGCCGTCTCCAGGGTTGCCCGCTCGTGCAACTCCAGGCCGCGCCGCAGGGCGTGTGCCGCCACCGCCGGCGTGGCCAGGTGAAGCTCGGCGAGGAGTCCTGCCAGCACGTCCCGGTCCGGCTGGGTGAGATCACTGCCCCACTGCCCGGCCTGGCCGGCGACGAACGGGAACACGGCCAGGCTGTAGCGCGGCGTCAGACGGCACACGGTCTCGCCGCCGAGTGACGGGACGGGAGCGACGACGAACGGCAACCCGGCCCGCTCGCGCAGGGCCAGCGCGGTGCCGAAGGCGGCGCGCAGGCCGCCGAATGCCGGCTCAGGGTCCGCGCCAAGCCACGGCTTGTCCTCCAGGTCGTCCGCGGTCAGGAAGAACCTCCTGCCGTCCGGTGCATCGGCGAGCCAGTGATAGCTGCCGCCGCCGAGCGCGACGTAGCGCAGCCGGCGGACTCGCAGCCCCCAGCGTTCGGCCACGGCATCCGCAACCGCCGGCTCACCTAGGCCCGCCGGAGGCGTCCGCACGGCATCACCCTCTCGCTCAGGCGGTAGCTCGGCGCCGCGCCGCGCAGCACGCCGAAACGGCACTGGCCCAAGGCGGACCTGCTCAAGCCGGCCATGCTGCCACACTGCTGGCCGAACTGCCTGCTTATATTGGCTGGCATGGTGGAGCCCGCGGCAGGTTCGAGCGTCCGTCTCGCCGAGCTGCTCGCTGTCCTGTCGCTGGCCACCGACCTGGGCATGGGCCAGCCGATGGAGCATGTGCTGCGCCAGTGCCTGATTTCCTTGCGGCTGGCTCAGCGCCTGGGCATGGACGAGGCCGACCGTCGGGTGGTCTACTACGCGGCGCTGCTCGCCTGGGTGGGCTGCCACGTGGATGCCTACGAGCAGGCGAAGTGGTTCGGCGACGACCTGGCGCTCAAGGCCGACTTCCGCCAGGTTGACTTCGCGTCCGCCGCCGCCGGCCCGCTGTTCATGCTGCGCCATCTCGGCGCCGGGCGGCCGGTCGCGGAGCGGGCCAGGCTCGGGGTCGGCTTCGCGGGCGACGGCCGCCGGGCGGCGGCGGCGATGCTGGAAAATCACTGGCTCGCGGCCGACGACCTGGCGGCCCGGCTGGGCCTGGCCCAGCGCGTCAGGGACAGCGTCGAGCAGACCTTCGAGCGCTGGGACGGCAAGGGGGTTCCGAAGGGAGCAGCGGGGGAGGAAATCCTGCTGACCTCCCGGCTCGTCACGCTGGCCGACGTGGTCGAGGTCTTCCATCACGCCGGCGGCGTCGAGGCGGCGGTCGCGGTGGCCAGGCAGCGCCGCGGAACGCAGTTCGACCCGCATGTCGTTGACGTGTTCGCCGCCCACGCCGAGTCGCTGTTCGCCGGGCTCGACGAGGCAAGCACCTGGGACGCCGTCATCGGGGCAGAGCCGGCACTCGGGGCACCGCTGGCCGACGCGGAACTCGAGGCCGCGCTGGAGGCGATCGCGGACTTCACCGATGTCAAGTCGCCCTACACGATCGGCCACTCGCGAGGTGTCGCCGACCTGGCCGGGAACGCCGCGCACCTGTTCGGGCTGGACGCCCGGGCCGCGAAACTGGTCCGCCGGGCCGGGCTGGTGCACGACCTGGGCCGCCTTGGCGTATCGAACGCGATCTGGGACAAGCAAGGCGAGCTCAGCTACTCCGAGACCGAACGGGTACGCCTGCATCCGTATCTCACCGAGCGCATGCTGGCCTGCTCGCCCGCGCTCGCCCCGCTGGCCGCGATCGCCGTCCAGCACCACGAGCGGCTGGACGGGTCCGGCTACCCGCGAGGCCTGTCGGGCGCCGTCATCAGCCCGCCGGGACGGGTGCTGGCGGCCGCCGACTTCTACCGCTCGCGGACCGAGTCGCGGCCGCACCGGCCCGCCTGCACGGCTGACGAAGCGGCCGACCAGTTGCGGGCCGAGGCGCGGGCCGGCCGGCTGGACGGTGACGCGGTGGCTGCCGTGCTCGGCGCCGTCGGCCACCGCGCCGCCCGCCGGCAAGCACGCCCGGCCGGGCTGACCGGCCGCGAGGTCGAAGTTCTCGGGCTGCTCGCCCGCGGCCTGTCGAACAAGGAGATCGCCGAACGGCTCGTCATCTCCCGCAAGACGGCCAGCCATCACGTCGAGCACATCTACGCCAAGACGGGGACCGCCAACCGGGCACTGGCCAGCCTGTTCGCCGCCAACCATGGGCTGGTCGGCGACTCGTCCGGCGCGGACGGGCAGTAGGCCGCGCGATCGCTACCGTGCCGCGGCCGGTAACAGCGCTGCCGGGGCGCGGGCGCCGGTCGCCAGGTAGCCAGAGCACAGGACCCGCATCCAGGTGATGCGGTCGCCGTCGGTGCTGAGGTAGGCCTGCTGCTCGACCAGGTAGTCGCCGCCGGAGCGACTCACGCGCAGCCGGTAGGCGACGTGCTCGCGATCGGCCACCTGGCCGGTGGTGACCGAACACAGCTCGTCGATCCGGGCGTCGGCGCCGAACCAGCGCCCCAGGATGATCTCGTCGACCACCTGCGCCGGCGTTGCGGCGACCCAGTGCCGCCCCGGCGTCAGGGCCTGGAAGTCGATGTCGTCGGCCAGCAGCGCGCCGAGCGCCGCGTTGTCCTTGGCGGCGAGAGCGCGCGCGAAGCGCTCTCCCGTGGTGGCCATCAGGCGATCTCGACATGCAGTTCGTAGATCTCCTCGGTGGGGTGCCCGGCCTTCTCGTGCACCCGCAGGACGGCCTCCTTGGACGGGCCCGACGACAGGCAGAACACCTTTCCCGAGTCCGGGTCGAGCCACGCCCGTTCGAAGTGCACTCCCTCCGCCGCCTCGATCTCCAGGTCGTGCTCGTGCGCCGCGCGCAGCTGATCCTCGGTCACGCCGACGAATCCGCTGTGCACGTCCATGAACTTCGCCATGTCAAGCTCCTTGCCGTCACGTTGGCAGCGGGCTCTCCGCGAGCCTCGCTGTGCCTCACAAGGTGAGCATGGCCTGCGGCGGGCGACCGGCGCATGGGGCAGCTTCCCCATCTTTGCGCGCGGTTACGAGTTGCGGCAGTTTGCTCCCGCGGGCCGCGAAGCTGGCTGCCGCCGCGTCAGCCAGGACTGACCGCCCAGATGAAGTGGCCGCACGGCATCGCCTGCCCAGGCCGGACTTCGCAGGTCAGGAGATACCCCGCCACGGGCCGCGGCCAAGATCTCAAGATCCTTTAGCCAATCTCGTTTAGGCGACGTGGCTATGGTCGATGAAGGACATAGGACAGTGCCCGAGGCTCGTGGGGGCGGGTGCCCGAGGTCGCTGGCCGAAGCACGCACCGCATGTAACTAACATCTCAGGTATCTCTGGACCATTCCGGAAGGCCGTCCTCATGAGTAACGCGTTTGCCTTCTTGGGTCGCGACATGGCGATCGATCTTGGCACCGCGAACACGCTGATCTACGTCCGCGGACTCGGCGTCGTCCTGAACGAACCTTCAGTGGTCGCGCTGAACGTGGGCACCGGCCAGATCGTGGCGGTGGGGGCTGAGGCCAAACGCATGATCGGCAGGACGCCCGGGAGTATCCTCGCCGTCCGGCCGCTCAAGGACGGGGTCATCGCAGACTTCGATGTCACCGAGCGGATGCTGCGGTACTTCATCCAGAAGGTGCACAAACGCAGGCACCTGGCCAAGCCGCGGATCATCGTGGCCGTGCCCAGCGGGCTCACCGGGGTGGAGGAGAGCGCGGTCAAGGAGGCCGGGCGCCAGGCTGGCGCGCGCCGGGTCTACATCTTCGAGGAACCCCTGGCCGCGGCGATCGGCGCCGGGCTGCCCGTCAACGAGCCAGTGGGCAGCATGGTCGTGGATATCGGCGGCGGGACCACCGAGGTCGCCGTTATCTCACTTGGCGGCATAGTGACCTCGGAGTCGATCCGCGTCGGCGGTGACGAACTCGACCAGGCCATCATCACCTTCGTCAAGAAGGCGCACTCGCTCATGCTGGGCGAGCGGACGGCCGAGTACATCAAGATCTCTGTCGGCTCGGCGTTTCCCGCAGCGGATGAGCCGAAGGTCGAAATCCGTGGCCGGGACCTGGTCGGCGGCCTGCCGAAGACCATCGAGATATCCTCTGAGGAGGTTCGCGGCGCAATCGAAGAGCCGCTCAACATGATCATCGACGCCGTCAGAACCACGCTGGACAAGTGCCCGCCCGAACTCGCCGGTGATGTCATGGACCGGGGAATCGCGCTGACCGGTGGCGGCGCGTTGCTGCGCGGCATAGATGACCGGCTGCGCGAGGAGACCGGCCTGCCCATCCACATAGCCGACAATCCCCTGGAGTCGGTCGTGCTGGGAACCGGCAAGTGCGTCGAGGATTTCGAGACTCTCGGCCAGATCCTGCTGTCTGACGCCAGGCGCTGACCACGCGGCAGCCGCTGCGGCGGCAGGACGGGGTGTTCCCGTGCACGACACCCGGCGGACGCGCATCATCCTCACCGTGCTGCTCACCGTCTCGCTGGCGTTGACCACCGCCGACTACCTAGGCGAGTCGGCGCCGCTGCGCGTAATAGGCGGCGCGGTGTTCGGGACGGCGGAGCGCGCGATAAGTTCGGTCACCGGGCCGATCGCTGGTTTCTTCGAGCGCGGCGCCGGGGCGGCCGGATCGAGCGGGCGGATCGCGGCGCTGGAGCGCCGGCTGGTCAGGCTCCGGGCCCGGCTGAGCAGCGAGCAGCTCAACCGGGCAGAGCACGCGCAACTGGTCAGGTTGCTGCGCCTCTCTGGCTCGGGCGGCTACCGGGTCGTGGCCACGAACGTGATCGCGGTCGGCCAGGGGTTTGAGCGGACCGTCACCCTGGACGCCGGCAGCAGCGACGGCGTCCGGCCGGACGAGACCGTGCTCAACGGCGCGGGACTCGTCGGCACGGTCACCGCCGTGAGCCCGTGGACCTGCACCGTTGTGCTGGCAACGGACGCCACGGCGGTGGTCGGAGTGCGGCTCGCCCATAGCGGGCAGATGGGCTGGGTGACGGGCGCGGGCATGAGCCGGTCCGGCCCCGACTTGCTGCGGCTGCACGTGCTCGGCGCCAGCAACGCCGTTGCGCCGGGGCAGCAACTCGTCACCTCCGCATCCGTCGGCGGCAGGCCTTACGTGGCCGGCGTTCCCGTCGGCGTCGTCACCCAGATCGCGACCGGCCCGGGCGGGTTGACCAGTACCGCCCTGGTGCGCCCGTTCGTCGACTTCAGCACGCTCGAGATAGTCGGTGTAGTGGTTGCGCCGGCGCACGCCCGAGGCTGACATGCGACGCGCTTTGTTCTGTGCGGTGCTCGCGTTCCTCACGGTGGAGCTGCAGGTCATGTTCGTGGACGGGCTGCCGCTGCCAGGCGCGAGCGTCCCGGACGCGGCTCTGCTGGTTGTCGTCGCTCTCGGACTGATACAAGGCCCGGCGACGGGCATGCTGACCGGGTTCTTCGCCGGGCTCGGCCTGGATCTGGCGCCACCCGCCAGCCACCTGGTCGGCGAGTCGGCGCTGGTGTTCTGCCTGGTGGGATACGGCTGCGGCCTGCTTGGAAACTGGCTGGACCGCTCCGCCCTCCGCCTGCTGGCCGCCGCGATGATCGGCGCAGGCGCCGGCGAGACGCTGCGGGCAGCCATCGGCGTGTCACTGGGCGATCCCAGGGTTACCCTTCCGGCCGTGCGTCACGTGCTGCCGGCAGCCGTGGCGTATGACGTCCTGCTCACCCCCGTCGTGCTGGGCCTTACGGCGCTGGCCAGCAGGCGACCGGGAGCCCGCCGGCCGGGCGCAGCGCTGGCCGGAATGGACTCCGGGCCGCACCGCTTGCCCGCTCGGCCGGTGCGCTTGCGGCCCCGCGCGCTGCGCACGAGCCAACCCCGCGCGCCGCGCGCGAGCCAACCCCGCGCGGGCGCGTTCCGCGGGCTGGCGAGAACGGGCCGCCGGGTGCCGCGCCCGAACCGCAGGCGCCCTGCGGTGCGGCGTGACCGCGCTCGGACGGACCTGAAGGCCACGGTGGCACGGCCGCCGCGCTGGCGCCTGGCCGGGCTGTTCGCGGCCTGTGTCATCCTGCCGGTCATTCTTGCCTCCCGGCTCTGGTACCTGCAGGTCATGACCGGCAGCGACTATCTCAGCCTGGCGAGGAATGAGCAGATCAGGACCGTCGTGGTGCCGGCCGTCCGCGGCCAGATACTCGACGACACGGGCCGCGCCCTGGTGGCTAACCGCTCGTCCCTGGCGGTCACGGTGAACATGACGGAACTGTCCCAGCAGGGCGACGGCGGCAGCGCCGAGTTGCGGCGGCTTGCCGCGCTGCTCGGTGTCAGCGACCGACTGCTGCGTGAACGGCTCAGGCTGTGCACCGTCGGCGTCTCCCAGCCATGCTGGGCTGGCTCGCCCTATCAGCCGGTCCCGGTGAGCCAGGACGTTCCCGAGCGGGTCGGCGTGCAGATCATGGAAAGTCGGCGGCAGCTTCCAGGCGTGACAGTTCAGGTGCAGTCCGTTACCAGCTATCCGGGGGGCGCCAGCGCCGCGCAGATACTCGGCTACCTGCAGCCGGCCACCGCGCAAGAGGAGCGGCAGCGCCACCTGCCGCCGGCCGGACCTGCCGGTGCAGACCTGGTGGGCCAGTCCGGGCTGGAAGCGCGGTACGACGCCGCGCTCCGCGGCGTTTACGGGATTCGGGACGTGGCCGTGAACGCGGCGGGCAACGTGACCGGGACGTTCATGGCGACCCGCCCAGTGTCCGGAGACGATCTCGTGACCAGCATCAGCGCGCCGGTCCAGGCGGACGTCGAGCACGCGCTGGCGCATGCTGTCCGCACTGCCCACGCCGAGGGCAACCTGGGCGCGACCACCGGCGCCGCCGTGGTCATGACCACCGGCGGCCGCGTGATCGCGATGGCCAGCTACCCGTCGTACGACCCTGGCATCTGGACGCGGGGCATCTCCGAGCGGCAGTACCGGCGGCTCTTCGATGCGGCAGGCGGCGAGCCGATACTCAATCGTGCGGCCCAGGGCGAGTACGCTCCCGGATCGACCTGGAAGGTGACCTCGACCGCGGCAGCGGTGTCGGCAGGCTACAGCCTGGCTGGCCCGTACAACTGCCCCGGCTCCGTTAACATCGGCGGCCGGACGTTCTACAACGACAATCCGTCCGATTCGGGGGCGATGAGCCTGCATGCGGCGCTCGTCGCGTCGTGCGACACGGTCTTCTACGAGCTCGCCTATGACATGTGGCTGCGGGATGACCGGAAGGCGAACGTGGTCACCAGCGCTCGGGCGCCGGTGCAGAAGATGCAGAAGATGGAACTGGCGTGGGGTTTCGGCAAGGTCACGGGCATCGACCTGCCGGAAGAGTCGGCCGGCACGGTGCCGACCCGGGCGTGGCTGTACCGCTTCTACCGGCAGTACAAGAAGCTGTGGTGCGCCAACGGCAACCAGTTCGGCTCCTACGTGCAGCGGATCGAGTATCAGGACTGCCGCTACGGCAACGTCTGGGAGCCCGGCCAGGCGGTGGACGCCGCCATCGGCCAGGGCTACGTAACCGTCACCCCGCTGCAGCTAGCCCGCGCGTACGCGGCACTCGCCAACGGCGGCACCTTGTACAGCCCGCGGATCGGCGCGGCCCTGATTCGGCCGGACGGAATGCTGGCCCGCAGAATCACCCCGCCCGTCGTCGGCCACCTCCCGGTATCCACGCCGGTCCTGGCGTACATCAGGAACGCGCTGGCCGACGCGGTGACGCAAGGCACCGCCGCGCCCGCCTTCAGCGGCTTTCCCCAGAGCAAGGTGTGCGTGGCGGGGAAGACCGGAACGGCGCAGGTCGCGGGCAAGGATGCGACCTCGGTCTTCGCGTCGTATGCGCCGTGTGCCCACCCGAGGTACGTCGTGGTCATGATGGTCCCCGCCTCCGGCTACGGCGCCGACGTGTCGGCGCCGGCCGTGCGCCAGATCTGGGACGGGATCTATGGCCTCGAGGGCCACCGGGCCGCGCTGCCAGGCGGGTTGGTGCCGTCCGGCGTACCCCGCCCCGCCGCCTCCGGGCCCGCGTTCCCGGCGGCCGGCCGGACGGGGTGAATCAGTTGAGGCAGGCCCACGGCCGGCCAGGCTTCGCGCCGACCGAGTTGCGTTCCCGCTCGCTGCGTGCCGTGCCGGCGCGTGCCCAGCCGCTGCGAGCCCAGCCGCTGCGAGCCCAGCCGCTACGTGCCCAGCGGCTGCGAGCCCGCCCGCTGCGAGCCCGCCCGCTGGCCCGGGCACTCGCACGGCTTGCGCCGCTGCGGCGCTGCGACTGGGTCCTGCTCACCGCGGTGCTCGCGCTCAGCATCACCGGCGTGCTTCTGGTGTGGTCGGCCAGCCGGGCCGCGCTGCTCCAGGCCGGCGCCAACCCGCTTACCTACCTGAAGAAAGAACTGCTCAACCTGGCGATCGGCCTGATCCTGATGCTTGCCGTCAGCCTGCTGGACGACGAGAAGCTGCGGGAATGCCCGCCGTGGGTCTATGCCGCCACGCTGCTCGGGCTCATCGCCGTGCTCAGCCCCGTTGGCACGTCGGTCAACGGCGCGAGCGCCTGGATCTCCCTGCCTGGCGGGTTCGAGGTGGAGCCGTCGGAGTACGCCAAGCTAGGCCTTGTCCTGATGACGGCCAAGATCCTCGGGGACGCCCGGACGGCAGACAGCCGGCCGCCGATTCGCCCGCCGATTCGCACCGTTGCGGCTGCGCTCGCCTGCGCCGCGCCGGTCGTCGCCCTGGTGACGGCGGAACCAGCACTCGGCGTGGCGGTGCTGCTGATGGTTGTGCTGGTCAGCCTGATCGTTCTGGCGGGCACGCGGCTGCGCTGGCTGGCAGGCCTGGGGGGCGCCGCCGCCGGCGCGGTGCTCACCGCGTGGTGGTTGCACCTGCTGCGGCCCTATCAGCTCCACCGGCTGACGGCCTTCATCAACCCGGGGGCCGATTCGGCCGGCGCTGGGTACAGCGCCGCGCAGGCGAAGATCGCGATCGGGTCCGGCGGCCTGCTCGGCCAGGGGTTGCTCCACGGTCAGTTCGTCGCCGGGAACTTCGTGCCCGAACAGCACACCGACTTCATCTTCACGGTGGCGGGCGAGGAACTCGGCTTCGCCGGCGCGGTAATGATCATCGTCCTGCTCGGAGTCATCGTCGTCCGTGCGCTGCTGATCGCGGCCCGCGCGGACGACCAGTTCGCCACGCTGGTCGCGGGGGGGATCGCGATCTGGTTTGCCTTTCAGTCTTTCATCAACATCGGCATGACCATCGGCCTCGTACCGGTCACCGGGCTCCCGTTGCCGTTCGTCTCGTACGGCGGCTCGGCGATGTTCGCCGACATGATGGCCGTCGGCGTGCTGCAAGCACTACGCCTGGCCGGCACCGATCCTCGGCTCGCGCTGGATCGGGCGCTGGCCGGGCCGCGATGAGCAGGCCGCACGGCGAACGGCGCGCGGCCTCGCTAGCTGCGCCGCCGCCGAAGGGCAGGCCCTGCGTACAGGCACTAGAGTCTGCTCACGCGATACCGGAAATGGTCGCGACGAGACCTGCGGGAGGCGGGCTGATGCAGCCGGTCATTGACACGACAAGACCGCACTCGGCCCGCGTGTACGACTACTACCTTGGCGGGAAGGACCATTTCGCCGCTGACCGGGAGACCGCGGAGAAAGCCATGCTGAGCTGGCCCGCGGTGCGCACGGCGGTGCGCGAGAACCGGGCTTTCCTCGGCCGCGCCGTCCGGTACCTGGCCAGCGAGGCGGGAATCCGCCAGTTCCTGGACATCGGCACCGGCCTGCCAAGCGCGAACAACGTGCACGAGGTCGCGCAGGCGGTCGCGCCGGGCTCCCGCGTTGTGTACGTGGACAATGACTCGATCGTGCTCGTTCACGCCCGGGCGCTGCTGGGCAGCGCCCGGGAAGGCCGCACCGCGTATATCGACGCTGACCTGCGCGAGCCGGAAAGGATCCTGGCCAGTCCGGCGGTGGCCGAGACGCTCGACCTGAGCAGGCCGGTCGCGCTCATCCTCGTCGCCATCCTTCACTTTCTGGTTGATGCCGACGATCCGGCGCGCGTGGTTGCCACCTTGCTCGACGCGCTGCCCGCAGGCAGCTATCTGGTCGCCTCCCACGTCACGCCCGAGCATGACCCGGAAGGGGTGGCCGGACTTGAGCGCACCTACCGGCAGGGCGGCATCCCCGGCCAGGCCCGGACCGGCGCGGACTTCGCGGCCCTGGCCTTCCGCGGGCTGGACATGATCGACCCGGGCGTGGTGCTCGTTTCGGACTGGCGCAGGCCAGACGGCCCGCGGCCGCTGCCCGCGCAGGTCAACTGGTACGGCGGGATCGGGCGCAAGCACGGCCGCAGCCAGGCGTAAGCGCACCAACCTAGAGAGGACCGCAGGTAGCCGACCTGACCGCCATGCAGCTTTACTGCATGCAGATCGGCCGCCTCCCCGACGCGGGGCACCTCACCGCCACCGTCGCGGGACTGGCCAAGATGCACAACACTCACAAGGCCCGCACCCAGGCCGCCGACGCACGCGACATTCTCGGTGACGTCACCGGCATCGGCGCCTTCGGCTAACCTGCGCCTCTTCGCTTGGCGGCTGGTTGCGGCTACGCTGTAGGGTCCGGATGATCATGAGCAATCGGGTGCGGCCGATCTGCCCCTGAACCCAGCGGGTGGCCACGTCGTGCAGGTGGCCTGCGGGGACCATCTTCCCCTTGCACGCCTGGCACCTGTAGTAGTGGTGGCGCGGCGTGCTGTGGAACGAGTAGAGCTTGTGCCCCTCGCGGCACCAGGCGACCGACAGCATCGGGGAACCGTCACGGCGGCTCGTGTCATCCTTGGGCGCCTTCCGGAATGACCGGCTGGCCCGTCAGCGAGTGGCCGTCGGCGGCCAGAACGTCGCCTCCGTGGCGGCGATCACGGAGCATGATTGACTCGGTCGGCCCGGCGGACGCCGAGTTCGCGCGGAACGCCGACTACGCGCGGTGGGCAGCTGACCTGACGACCTGGGATCCTGCGCGCAGATCAGCCTTTGCGGTGTGGCGAACGTGTTGCCTGATGTCGCTTGCCAGTGTGATGGGACCGGGGTGTTGCGCGGAACTGCTGTCAGCCCCGCATGCGGTAGCCATCGATGCCACCAGGCCGCTGGAGCGGGTGGCCGACGACGTCATCGCGTGCACGCAAGCTTGGGCCGGCTGGGCAAGGCTGCCGGCGGCGCGCCGGCGAGCGCCTGCGGGCGTGCACGGCCCACGCAGGGCCGCCTGGTTTACCGGGCCGCAGGGGCGGGCCGTGCTAGCGCCGCAGCTGCGCGGTCATGAGGTAGCCGGCGGGCAGGATCACGGCTACGCCGGCAAGCTGACCGCCGCGCTCGCGCAGGCGCTCGCTGAGCCCGGCACCCAGGCGAGCCTGAGCTGCGCGGCCAGCAGCTCCCGCAGGCGATCGCTGTGATGACCGCGAGAAGCGGCAGGCGGACCAGGCCAAGGCTGAACCCGATGGCCAGCTGGCCCAGGCTGATGTTGGCCCAGGCTTCGGCTCCCCATCCGGCCTGCTGGCGCACGTGCTCGGCTCTCGCGCTCCCCGCCGCTGGCGCCAGGGGCAGCCGCCGCATCCGATGCGGCGAGATACCGTCTGCCCCGCTCGCGGTCACGTTCCTGCGTATGTCAGCGACCTCTGGCTCTGCCGCCGGTGGCCCACCAACGCCGGACTCGCCGTACCTGGCGCTCATATCGCCAGCGCCCTGACGGTGATCATCTACTTCTGGCGGACCGGCGCATCATCGCGGCCGCTTTTCTGCTCGCTCGGGCACTTGCTGGCTGCGCCACACGGCGACGCGGACGGGGCTGGCTACGCGGACGGCCTGGTGATCGCGATGGCGAAGGGCAAGCGCCCCACCTTGATCGGCGTCAGCGCCGTGTTGGTGGCGGTCCGGATCGGGGTCACCGGCGCGTCCTCGTTGGCCACGTAGGCGGTCTTGCCGTCCGGGGTGATCGCCATGGCGTTGGGGTGCCCCCCCAGCTTGATCGGCGTCAGGGCCGTGTTGGTGGCGGTCCGGATCGGGGTCACCGTCCCCGAAACGCTGGCCACGGAGGCCCCCTCATCGCTGGCGACGTAGGCGGTCTTCCCGTCCGGGGTGATCGCGATGATCTCGGGCGAATGCCCCACATTGATCGGCGCCAGCGCCGTGTTGGTGGCGGTCCGGATCGGGGTCACCGTGTCCGATCCCGGGTTGGCCACCACGTAGGCGGTCTTCCCGTCCGGGGTGATCGCGATGGTGCGGGCCTCTATCCCCACCTTGATCGGCGTCAGCGCCGTGTTGGTGGCGGTCCGGATCGGGGTCACCGGCGCGTCCTCGTTGGCCACGTAGGCGGTCTTGCCGTCCGGG
>DASPZH010000163.1:0-5320 GCA_035636335.1 Streptosporangiaceae bacterium | reverse complement strand
GGCGCCCAGGGAGCCGGCGCTGCGGTAGACCTGAGCGCGGCGTCAGTCAGCGAGTCGGCCGGGGCGAGCGAGCCGCCGGCCGGCTCGCATTGCCGCCCGGACGCTCGTCGCCGCCGTCCAAGCTGGGCCCTCCGACCTGGCTGGCCCCGCCGACCTGGCTGGCCCCGCCGTCCTGGCTGGCCCCGCCCACCTGGCTGGGCTCGCCGTCCCGGCTGGGCTGCCCGTTCTGGCTGGCCCGGGCTGCGGCCTGCGCGGCGCGGCCGGACTCGGAGCCAGCTTGCGCGCCGCCGTGGAGCACGGCATCGGCGCGGGCCAGCAGCGCTTCGATAGGGCTGGGCGTCACCGCAACCTGGACGGGCACAGAGAGGGGAACCGGGACCGGGACCCGCGGCCGCTTCCACCAGGCCACGACCGCCGTCGCGATCAGCGCCAGGTAGATCACGCCCCCGACCGCCACCCACAGGTTCCAGGTCAGCAGCTTCCAGCCGTGCAGCACCATGATCTGCGTGACCTCGGGCGGCCGAACGAACCAGCCGAGCAGGCCCCGCCTGGGGACGTAGGCGCGCGGACCGCTGTACCGCCACGGCCAGGCGCCGATGATCCCGGCCATGAGAACGATCGCCAGCACGTAACAGGCTCGCCCGGCCGGGCGAGCCGTTATCGCCAACCCGGCCAGCAGCGCGAAGACCGGCACGATCCATACCCAGTGGTGGTCCCAGCTTATCGGCGAGACGAGCACGCTGGTGATGCCGACCAGGGTCCAGCCCTGCACATCACGGCCGGTCCTGCTCAGCAGCGCCCCGCCCGCCAGCCCGCCGGCAGCGACGGCCAGGGCAACCACCAGCCAGGTGCCCTGGGCCGAGGCAACCGTGCCGTACAGCCGGGCGAGCATCCCGAGCAGCGACTGGTTGACCAGCGAGTGGACGCTGCCGGTCCGTCCGGGCCGCATGAAGTACCCGGTGAGCCAGTAGGAGGCGGACGGGCGGGGCAGGGCAAGGAACCCGACCAGCACCGTCGCGACGAACGTGCCTGCGGCCAGGGCTGCCTGGCGGAACTTGCCCGCCAGCAGCAAGTACGGGATGAAGATCAGCGGGACGAGCTTGATCCCGGCCGCGACACCGATGCCGATGCCCTTCCACTGCCGCGAGTCCGGCCTGGTGAGGTCCCAGACCACGAGCAGCATGAGCAGCGGCTCGATCTGGCCGAGGAACAGGGCCTTCACGACCGGCTGGGTCCACAGCGCGAGCGCGCTGACCGCCAGCGTGGCGGCCATCCGGCCGGCGCCGCGCCGCCCGAGTCCGCCCAGCGTGAGCCACACGGTCAGCGGGATCGCTGCCAGGCTCGTCACCGTCATCAGCCAGCGGAGCGTCGCCATCGGGATGAACGACCCGCCGGCGAACATCAGCGCCGCGAACGGCGTGTAGGTGAACTGGACGCCGACCTTCAGCTCCCAGATGTACAGGATCGACGGAAGCTGCCGCGTGATCAGGCCGGCGTCGTTGTAGACGTTGAGGTCGTACCAGGTAAGGACTGCGTGCGGGTGGATGGCCTGGTCAGCGAGGAAGGCGGTCAGCGAGAGGGCAAAGAACAGCGCGGCCAGGACCAGGCCCGCGCCGCCGACCAGCCGGAGCCACGGCAGCCGCCGTGGCTGAAATTGGCCCGGGGCATCGGCCAGATCCCTCTCCGCCTGAGCCTGCACGCTCGGATCCTCCTCATCCACGGCCGGAACAGGTCGCGGCCTAGGGCTGAATCTCACGGACGCGCCTTCGCGCGAAAAGTCCGCCTCGACTTCTAGACGATCCAGGGCTGCGACTGGTGCCAGCCGCCGGTGGCCCCGGCGCGGCAGGCCATCGGCATAGTTTGCCCGATGCGCTGCTAACCGTGAGTGGAGCTTGCCCAGAAAGTCCTCGCCGTAACTACGCAATGTGATCATTACGTAACGGTGATGACACTGTCGCGGCGCTTCACCAGCTCGCCGACCACCGGCGCGCCAGGAAGCTCTCCCGCGATGAGCAGGCCACCCGACGTCTGCGCGTCAGCCAGGAGCAGCAGCACATCGTCGGACAGCGCTCCGAAGTCAGCGTGCGGTGCGACCCAGGCTAGATTACGCCGGCTGCCGCCCGGCATGTGGCCGGCGCGCTGCGCCGCGTTGACTCCCTCGATCAGCGGGACGGCGCGATGGTCGATCACGACGGTGACCCCGCTCGCCCTGGCCAGCTTGAAGGCGTGCCCGAGCAGCCCGAATCCGGTGACATCGGTGGCGCAGCGCACGCCCGCGTCGAGCGCTGCCCGGCTCGCGTCCGCGTTCAGGGTGGTCATGACCTCGACCGCCGCCGCGCTGACCTCGCCGGTCGCCTTGTGCATCGCGTTGAGTATGCCGGTGCCGATCGGCTTGGTCAGCGACACCGGCTGCCCTGGCCGGCCGGCGTCGATGCGCAGCAGCTTGTCAGGGTCGGCCAGTCCGGTCACCGCCATGCCGTACTTCGGCTCGGGATCGTCGATGCTGTGACCGCCCGCGACGTGGCAGCCGGCCTGCCTGGCGACCTCCAGGCCCCCGCCGAGCACCTCGGCGGCGAGGTCCACGCCGAGCACCTCCCGCGGCCAGCCGAGCAGGTTCAGCGCTACGAGTGGCTCGCCGCCGACCGCGTAGACGTCGGACAGCGCGTTGGCCGCGGCGATCCGGCCGAACGTGCGCGGGTCGTCGACCACGGGAGTGAAGAAGTCAGCGGTCGCCACGACGGCCCTGGTCGGGCTGATCCGCACGACCGCGGCGTCGTCGCCGTGCTCCACTCCGATCAGGACGTCGTCCGGCCTGTGCTCGGGGACAAGCCTCGCGACCGCCTCCTCGAGCTCGCCGGGCGGGATCTTGCACGCGCACCCGCCGCCGCGCGCGTACTGGGTAAGCCTGACTGGCCGCAGAGTCTGCATTGCTGCACTCTAGCCAGGCCGCCTAGCCAGGCCGCCGCCCTTGCGCCATCGCCCGCCGCATGGTGGCATATCGCCCAAGCGCAGCCGCACGACGGAGGAACGCAAGTGACCAGTGCAGTCATCGAACAACGCGCGCAGATCCAGGCGCAGACGGCGGACCTGACGCTGTGCAGGCTGCTGCGGGAGACCGCCGAGGACTACGGCGACCTGCCTGCCTACTCCGACCGGGACGGCGACGCGCCCTGGCAGGCCGTGACCTGGCGGCAGTTCCGCGACGAGGTGCTGCGGCTCGCCGCCGGCCTGGTCAGGCTCGGTCTCGAGCCGGGGGACCGGGTCGCCATGATGCTGCCGAACAGGCTCGAGCACGTGCTCGCCGACCAGGCGGTGCTGCACGCCGGCGGGGTTCCCGTCACGTTCTACGCCACGCTCGCGTCCGACCAGATCGGGTACGTGGCCGCCGACTGCGCCGTGCGGATGGCCGTGCTTGACGGGGCGTCCGAGGTCGCCAGGTGGGAGCCGCTCCTCGCCAGCCTCCCCAGCCTGAGCACGGTCATCGTCCGCGACGCCGCCGCCTGCCCGGAGCGGCACCTGAGCTGGGCCGCGTTCAGCTCGCTCAGCGAGGAGGCAAGCGCGTCCGATGCCGCCGCCGAGGTCAGCCGCCGGGTCGACGCGATCCGGTCCGGCGACCCGGTGACGCTGCTGTACACCTCGGGCACGACGGGCAACCCGAAGGGCGTCATCATCACGCACGGCAGCGTGCTGTACGAGTGCAAGACCGCCGAGCAGTCCGGCGCCACGATGAAGCACGTCAGGTGGGTGTCCTACCTGCCGCTTGCCCACATCGCCGAGCGGATGTTCAGCCTCTATCTGGCGATCTACAGCGCGGGCCACAGCTACTTCTGCCACAACGCGGCCGCCGACCTGGTGCGAACCGTCGGCGAGGTGAAGCCGACGGCATTCTTCGGCGTGCCCCGGGTCTGGGAGAAAATCCAGGCAGGCATCCAGGCGCTGCTCACGATGGAGCAGGACGAGGCCAGGAAGGCCGCCGTGGCGGCCGCGATGGAGACCGGCCGCGAGTTCGTGCTGAGCTGCCAGTACGGCAACACGACAGCGGACGACCTCGCCGCCAGGTTCGCCGAGGCCGACGCCGCCGTGCTGACGCCGATCAAGGCCCTGCTCGGCCTCGACGCGGCCGTGAACGTGGTAAGTGCGGCCGCGCCGCTGCCGCCCGACGTCGCGGCGTTCTTTGCCGGGCTCGGCATGAAGATGCTCGACGTCTACGGCATGACAGAGACCACCGGAGCGTTCACCACCAACACACCGACCGCGTTCCGGCTCGGCACGGTCGGCCGGCCGGTGCCCGGCATCGAGGTGAAGATCGCCGACGACGGCGAGATCCTCTGCCGGGGCCCGCTGAACACGCCCGGCTACCTGAACCTGCCCGACCAGACCAGCGCGCTGCTCGACGAGGACGGCTGGCTGCACACCGGCGACATCGGCGCCATCGACGCCGACGGCTTCGTCTCGGTCGTGGACCGCAAGAAGGAGCTGATCATCACCTCGGGCGGGGAAAATGTCTCACCCGCGGCCGTCGAGAGCGCGCTGGTCGCCAACCCGCTGATCGGCCAGGCCCTGGCGTTCGGCGACCGCCGCAAGTTCGTCGTCGCGCTGCTCACGCTGGACGGCGAGGTCGCCCCCGCCTGGGCGAAGGCGCGCGGCATCGAGGCGTCCTCGCTCGCCGAACTGGCCTGCAGCCCGGTCGTCCTCGGGGCCGTCGCGCAGGCGGTTTCCGACGCGAATGAGCACCTGGCCCGGGTGCAGCAGGTCAAGCGGTGGCGGCTGCTGCCGGTGGAGTGGACGGCCGAGAGCGAGGAGCTGACGCCGACCTTCAAGCTCAAGCGCCGGGTCATCCACAACAAGTACGCGGACGTGATCGACTCCCTGTACGCCGAGCTCGACTAACCGCAAGCCTGTCCGATGCGGGTAGGGTCTGGTCCGGAGGCGTCTGGGCACCTGGTGGGCTCCCCGGTCTTCAAAACCGGCGGGCGGCGCTCCGCGTCGCCGGCGGGTTCGATTCCCGTCCGCCTCCGCTGACCTGCGCAGACACCGCCATCAGCGGGTTAGCGCAGGCTGGCCAGGACTCTCGCGCGCGAGCAGTTCCAGAGGTCAGGCGACATCATCCAGCTCGCCTCGGCCTACATCGACGTTGGCATGGCTGGCACGCCCGTGGACCTCGCGAACCAGCCAGGCCGCGACATCGACGCCATCGAGCTGGGCAGGTACAGGGGCGAGTACCCCGGTCTTTGCGGCCCGGCCGACGCCTACGGCAGATGCCGGAGCCAGTACCACGACATGGGCTGCAGCCACAGCACAGAGCACGCCCTTGCGCATG
>DASPZH010000162.1:0-4789 GCA_035636335.1 Streptosporangiaceae bacterium | reverse complement strand
TCGGCCCGCTCGGCCGGGCTCAGCTCGACCGACTCGTCCACGCAGACCAGCATCAGGTATTTCATGGTCTCCTCCGTCTCCTCATCATCTCGCGGCTGCCGTCCTGCGGCGGCGCGACCGCATCGTCCTCTCGCAGCGACGACGAACGGGACGGCGCGTGATGGACAGCCCGGCAGTCGCCCGGCGTGGCGCGGGCACGAGGCGGGGCCGGCGCGGCGGGCGCGGTGTGGCGTTCACGACGAAGAGCGGAGCGGCGACGATGGCCAGGCCGCTGCCCAGGGCAGAGACGGTGCTTGCGGCCCACAGCTTCGCGAACCGGGCGCCCAGCCGTGCCGTCTCTTCTGCCGACATCGCCAGCGAACCTACCACGCGCTCGCTACGTAGCTGACCTTGGCAAATGCGTCATTTCATGGCACCTGACACTGTTACCTTCTTGTCGTGCATTCTGCGCCCCGATCGCCCAGGCAGCGGATCAGGAGCCAGCTCCAGGTTTCTGTTGCCGCGCTGATCGTGGCCATCCTCCTGGCCGCAATCTTCATCGCGCGCTCCGCGTCGGGACAGAGCACACCAGGCCACGGCGCGCCGAACCCCTCGGCGCACGCCAGCAAGAACGGCGCCAAGGGCTCGCCGCTGCAGCCCGGCTGGAGAGGCGACGGCAAGCCCGTCACGCTGGCGTTCGGCGGGGACGTGCACTTCGAGGGACCGCTGGCGACCCGGCTGGCGGCCGATCCGGCCACGACCCTGGACGGTTTGCCCGCGCTGTTCGCCGGCGCCGACCTGTCGATGACGAACTTGGAGTCGGCCCTGCTCTCCGGGCCGTGCACCGACCCGCAGCCCAAGCAGTACAGGTTCTACGCGCCGCCCTCGGCGATCACGGCGCTCAAGGACGCGCACGTGACCCTGGTCACCGAGGCCAACGACCACGGCGAGGACTGCGGCCGTCCCGGGCTCGCCCAGTCCCTGGCCATCGCCAAGGCGGCGCACTACCCGGTCATCGGGATCGGCGCCAACGCCGCTCAGGCGTTCACGCCGTACCGGAAGACGATCAACGGCCAGCGCATCGCGATCATCGCGGCCACCGAGGTCATCGACTCGAACCTGATGACCTCGTGGACCGCGACCGCCACGCAGGCGGGGGTGGCCTCGGCGTACCAGGAAGGCGCGCTCGTCGCGGCGGTGCAGGCGGCCAGGAAGGACAGCGACACCGTCATCGTGTACCTGCACTGGGGCACGGAGACGCAGCAGTGCCCCAACTCCGTCCAGGAGCCGCTGGCCGAAGCGCTGGTCAAGGCAGGGGCCGACATCGTCGTCGGCAGCAATACGCACGTGCAGCTCGGGGCGGGTTACCTGGGTTCGGCGCTGGTCGACTACGGCCTGGGCAACCTGGCGTTCTACGACACGTCACCGCCGGAGACCTACAGCGGCGCGCTCCGCGTCACGGTTACCGGCCGCCACATCGACAGCTTCGCCTGGCGGCCCGCCGTGATCTCGAACGGCCTGCCGGTCCTGCTGACCGGGTCCTCGGCCACCGCGGCGGTGCGGCGCTGGAGCGGGCTGCGCGGCTGCACGAGGCTGTCGGCAGCGGCCGCGGCCAGCGCGGCGACCACGCAGAGCGAGACCCAGCCGTTCGCCGGGCCGTCCATCTCGCCGCAGGCCGGCTAGCCCGGCAGCCCGGCCAGCACGGCAGGCCCGCCAGCACGGCAGGCCCGCCAGCACGGCAGGCCGGCCCGGCAGGCCGGCCAGGAGCGCCTGCCGGGCCGGCCGTCCGGCGCTAATAGACTCGCTCGTCATGAGCACCGTGCAGCCGCAGCCCCCGCCCCCGCAGCCCCCGCAAGCCAAGCAGGTTCCGACCGAGCGCACCCACCACGGCGACACGTTCATCGACGAGTACGCCTGGCTGGCCGACAAGCAGAGCCGGGACACCATCGCGTTCCTCGAGGCGCAGAACGCCTACACCGAGGCGACGACGGCGGGGCAGGCCGGCCTGCGTGACGCGATCTTCGCCGAGATCAAGGGCAGGACCAAGGAGACCGACCTGTCGGTGCCCAGCCGCAAGCGAAGCTGGTGGTACTACTCGCGCACGGTTGAGGGCCAGCAGTACACCGTGCACTGCCGGCGCGCCGTGCGCGGTGACGACGAGCGGCCGCCGATGACGGAGGACGGCTCGCCGCTGGACGGCGAGGAGATCCTGCTCGACGGCAACCAGCTCGCCGGTGACAAGCCGTACTTCTCGCTCGGCGCGTTCAGCGTCAGCCCGGACGGCAGCAAGCTGGCGTACTCGACCGACTACGCGGGCGACGAGCGGTACACGATGCGGTTCAAGAACCTGGTCACCGGTGAGATCGCCGCCGACGAGATCCCCGGCACCTACTACGGGGCGGCGTGGTCGAAGGACGGCTCGGCGCTGTTCTACGTGACGGTCGACGACGCGTGGCGGCCGTACCGGATCTGGCGGCACCTGATCGGAGCCCCGGTCGCCGAGGATGAGCTGGTCTTCGAGGAGACCGACGAGCGGTTCTTCGCCTGGGTGTGGCTCACCCGCAGTGAGCGTTACCTGGTGATCTCCACCTCGTCCAAGCTGACCAGCGAGGACTGGCTGCTCGACGCCGACGACCCGACCGGGGAGTTCCGGGTCGTGGTTCCGCGCAGGCAGGGCGTCGAGTACAGCGTCGACCACCAGGTCACCGCCGACGGCGCGGACCGGCTGGTGATCCTGCACAACGACGGCGCGGAGAACTTCGAGATCGCCACGGCGCCGCTCGACGACCCGGCGGCCTGGACCCCGCTCGTGCCGCATCGCGCCGACACCCGGCTGCTCGACGTCGGCGCTTTCCGGGACCGCCTGGTCGTGCACTTCCGCCGGGACGGCCTGACCGGCCTGCGCATCCTGCGCGCCGACGGCAGCGAGCACGAGGTCGCGTTCGGCGAGGAGGTCTACACGGTGACTCCTGGCGCCAACCCGGAGTACGACGCGCGCCAGTTCAGGCTCGGCTTCGTCTCGCTGGTGACGCCGGACTCCGTCTACGACTGCGACACGCTCACCGGCGAGCTGACCCTGCTCAGGCAGCGGCCGGTGCTCGAGCTGCCTGACAAGGGCGAATACCGCGCCGCGGACTACGAACAGCACAGGGAATGGGCGACCGCGCCAGACGGGACCAGCATTCCGATTTCGGTCGTGTGCAGGAAAGGAACGCCAAAGGATGGTTCCTCGCCATTCCTGCTGTATGGGTACGGGAGCTACGAGATCTCGAGCGACCCGTCGTTCTCCATTCCCCGGCTGAGCCTGCTCGACCGTGGCTTCGGCTTCGCGATCGCGCATATCCGCGGCGGCGGCGAGATGGGCCGGCACTGGTACGACGATGGCAAAATTCTCAGTAAGGTCAACAGTTTCACGGACTTCGTCGCCTGCGCCAGGCACCTCTCGGCGACCGGGTGGACCAGCCCGGGCCGGCTCGTGGCCCGCGGCGGCTCGGCTGGCGGCCTGCTCGTCGGTGCCGCGGTGAACCTGGCTCCCGACGCGTTCGGCGGGGTTGCGGCACAGGTGCCGTTCGTGGACGCGCTCACCTCGATACTCGACCCCTCGCTGCCGCTCACCGTCACCGAGTGGGAGGAGTGGGGCGATCCGCTGCACGACCCGGCCGTCTACGCCTACATGAAGTCGTACAGTCCCTACGAGAACGTGGTCTCCGGCCGCCGGTACCCGCCGATCCTGGCGATCACGAGCCTCAACGACACCCGGGTGCTGTATACCGAGCCGGCGAAATGGATCGCCAAGCTGCAGGCGACCGCGTCCGGCGGGCCGTTCCTGCTGAAGACGGAGATGGTCGCCGGCCACGGCGGCCGCAGCGGGCGGTACGACGCCTGGCACGAGGAGGCCATGGCGCTCGCCTGGATCGTCACGACGGCGGCCGGGCCGGCGGCCGTGCTGGCCGCTGCCGGGTCAGGGGCCGACTCGGGCGCCTGAGCCGGCCGCCCGGTATTCCCCCGGTTTGCGGGTGCCCGGCCCGTGACGCGCCGCCGCAACGGTAGCGTCAGCGCGCGACCGGCGCCGCGATGTCACACCAACGCTCACAGGTGCAGGTCAACACTGCGTCGTGCTGGTTCGGGCCCGATGACGTGTCCCTGCCCGCCCGTCCGCGAACCCAGCAGGAAGGCAGGTGCCGATGAACTCGACCGGCGACTGCCCCGTGGCCCGCACGAACCGCCCCGAGCAGCGCGTAGCGCCATATTTGTGCGTATCATTCCGATTCACCCGAATCGCCCGATCAATGCCTCTTACTAGCGGTTTCGGCGTCGATGGCTTACGCCGTGCGCGGCATTCTCGCCAGATTATCGGCGCGTCGGGTGCCGCAAAGACCGCTGAGGCAGGGCGTATTGCCGCAGAATGGTGCCTGACACGAGCAATGGTGCGCCGCCGTTGTCTGCCGGGTTGGCGCAAGAGAGCGGGCGGAGGTGTGATGGCTACGGGCAACCAGGTGGTGCCCGGAGCCCCGGCGACGGCAGGCCCGGTGACGGCAGCCCCCGAGACGGCAGCCCCGGAGACGGCAGAGCACACAGGTGCCGGGTGGCCGGCGGCAGTCGAGCGGGCGAACTGGGCCGCTGGGTATACAGCCGGGTATGCGGCCGGACCGGTGACGGCTGCGCAGGCGCCGTCGGCAGGGCGCAGGTTCGTGCCCGGAGAGTCGCCTTCGGGCCCGATGCCGGCCAGGCAGTGGCGCGGCTCAGGCGGCCGGTGGCTGGTCTGGGTCTTCCGCGCCGTGCTCTGGGCTGTCCTGCTGCTGATCGGCTA
>DASPZH010000161.1:0-11980 GCA_035636335.1 Streptosporangiaceae bacterium | reverse complement strand
CGCCGGTATGCCTGGCCGGAGGCAGCGGAACTGACCAGTTGCCGCGAGGAATGCGCCGTTGTGCCTGGCGCGCCCGGCCCGGGTCCCGCCGCTTGGACCCCAGGACACGCTGAACCGGAACCCGGAGAACTACTTCGCCGAGATCGAGCAGGCCGCCTTCGATCCGGCCAACTTCGTGCCCGGCATCGGCCCGTCGCCCGACAAGATGCTCCAGGGCAGGCTGTTCTCCCATCCGGACAGGCACGCGCCGAACTCCGCTGGGGCGGCACGTGCATCCCGAGCTCGGCGCGCAGGTCGGCAAGGGCCTGGGCGCCGGCTGACCCCGCGCCCCATCGGCGAGCGGAATATAGAGCAGAGCGCTACGATCAGCGCGTTATGGGAACCATAAGGGTCGCGCTTGCCGAGGACCATGTCTTGCTCCGCGAGGGCATCTCCCGGCTCGTGTCGGCCAACGAGGACTTCGACCTCGTCGGGGTCGCCTCCGATCTGCCCGGGCTGCTCGCGGTCGTTGCCGAGCAGCGGCCCGACGTCGTCATCACCGACATCAGGATGCCGCCGACGGGCACCGACGAGGGCATCAAGGCGGCCGGGTGGATCCACCAGAACTTCCCGGGCACCGGCGTGGTCGTGCTGAGCCAGTACGTCGCCCCCGCCTATGCGGTCGCCCTGCTCGAGCACGGCTCGGCCGGCCGTGCGTACCTGCTGAAGGAGCGGGTCGGCAGCGTCGACGAGCTGGCTCGCGCGATCAGGAGCGTGGCCGGCGGCGGGTCGGTCATCGACCCGCGCGTCGTCGACGAGCTCGTGCGGTCCCGCGCGCGGGAACGGCAGCCAGGCGTGTCGACGCTGACCCCGCGGGAGACCGAGATCCTGGCCGAGATGGCGCAGGGCAAGAGCAACTCGGCGATCGCCGCCGCGCTGTTCGTCACCGAGCGCGCCGTCGAGAAGCACACCAACTCGATCTTCGCCAAGCTGGGGCTGTCCGAGGAGAAGGATGTCAACCGCAGGGTCAAGGCGGTGCTCGTGTTCCTCAGCCAGCAGCGGCCCGTCGCCTGACCGGCGCGCCCCGGGCGAAGCTGCCCGCGATGGGTCCCGGGATTCATCCGGGTAGACCGGATCGATCCCGGGATTCATCGGCGCCGGGCCAGTGCCGGGCCTGCGCGGGGCCTGCGCCGGATGCTGTTGGTTTGCCCAAGTGGGGCGGGGCAGCCGTTCAGAGCAGCGGGGCCGACCCGATTATCTGGGTGCCGTGGCCGGGCTGCGACTCCCACCGGATCCTGCCGCCGATCGAGCCGAGCCGGTCCGCCATGTTGACGAAGCCGTGCCCGCTGCGCGCCCGTTCCTGCTCGAAGCCTGGTCCGTTGTCGCTGACCGAGAAGAGCAGGCCGCCGGCCTCTTCCCAGACCCGAAGCTGCACCTGCGCTCCAGCCGCGTGCTTGGCCGCGTTCTGCAACGCTTCGGTGCAGCAGAAGTAGATCGCGGCCTCGACCTCCGGGCCGTAGCGGCCGATCCCGGTGGCATGGACGGTGACGCCGAGCGGGCTGCGGTTCGCGGCGGCCAGGAGCGCCTCTCCGAGCCCGCGGTCGGCCAGCAGCGGTGGGTAGATGCCGTGCGCCAGTTCGCGAAGCTCGGTGATGGTCTCCTTGATGGCCAGGGCAAGCTGGTCCAGCATCTCGGCCGCCGCGGGCGGGTCCTCGGCCATGATGTCGCGGGCCAGCCGCAGGTTCACGGCCATCGCGACCAGATGCTGCTGCGCGCCGTCGTGGAGGTTCCGCTCGACCCTGCGGCGCTCGGCGTCTCCGCTCGCGACGATCCTGGCCCGGGACTCGCGCAGCTCGTCGGCCTGCTTGCGCAGCTCGTCCAGCGTCGTCTGGAGCGCTGTGTCGAGCCTGGCATTGTGCACGGCCAGCCCCACCTGCCTGGCCAGTTCGGTGAGCACGCGGTCATCTTCGGCCGAGAAGGAGTCGGCGGTAGCCGGGCGCTGCGCGACGATCAGCCCGAGCAGTTCGCCGGCGTGGCTGACCGGCATGACCCGAAGCTGGCACTCACCGCGTCCCTCGAGCAATGCGGGCAGCCAGACCGACACCCAGGCGTTCCCCGAGATCCCCGCCCGCGTCACGACCGGCAGCTCTCGCGAGGTGATGAGGATCGATCCTGGCCCGGTGTCGGGTACTGCCGCGGTCCGCTCGAGCACGTCGCCCATTCCCGTGTACACCTCGGCGCTGTCCAGGCCCATCGTCTTGCGCAGCGACTCGGCGAGTTGCAGCAACAGCTCGTCCATCGGAATCGCACGGGTCATCCGGCTGCCGAACGTGCGCAGAACCTCGTCCGGCGCCTGCCTGGCACCGAAGACGTACCTGGTCGCCCAGCCGATCAGGCGCTCCCTGACCGGCAGGTAGCCGATCGCGCCGACCGCGGCGGCCAGCATGGACAGCCCGAGCAGTTCGTGGTCGGCGGTGTCCTGCGGCGGATTGCCCAGGCCGAGGATGACGATGATGTAGACGACGGCGACGGCGACGGTGTACCCGGCCACGGCGAGCACGTGGACGAGCAGCCGCCCGCCGAACCTGCCGAGCCCCGCCACGTCGCCGGCCATCAGGCCGGCCGGCACGAGCAAGGTGGCGGCCGCCGCAACCGCGGCGAGTGCGTCCGGCCAGGCGACGAGGAGGTGGAGAACGGCCGCGGCGATGGCGACGGTCGCGGCGAGAACCGCTCCGATGCCGGTCCACTGCAGCCGTTCCCGGTCGCGGCTCAGGGCACTCACGTATCGGATCCTGATCGCCGGCAGCGCCAGCAGCGTGGTCACCGGCAGCGACACGGCGATGACTACGGCAGAAAGCTGCCCGCCGACCGCCAGCCGGGCCGCCGCCGTGCCGACGGCGGCGAGGTATCCGCAGGCCACAGCCGCCTGCCTGGGCCGCGAGCCCAGCTCGCCGTCGGGGACGGCGAGCAGCAGATGTATCCACAGCGCGGCGACGAGGGCAGTGGCGACGGTGGCGGCGGCCTGCAGCACGGCGTGCCTCCCGCCGGTGGCGCCGAGGGCCAGCCGGGTGCCGCTCAGCGCGACCGCGGCCGCCAGGGCGCCGAGGCTGACCTGCCACAGGGGGGTCCGCTCGTGCGCTCTCGCCGTCAATGTCGCCGACAGTGCCCACGCGATCGCGAGGCCATAGGCGACGCCGCCGACGGCCGACACCCCGGGCGAGGCGCTCAGTCCGGCCGCGGCGACGACCAGGGTGGCCGCGGGCAGAACGAGGCCAGCGGTGATCGGGCGGGCACGCGGTGCCCGGGGGACCCGTGCGGCGGCTGCCGCGGTCAGGTCAGCCGTGCCGGCCTGGTCCGCGGGCCCGGCCTGGCTCGCTGCCCCGGTGTGGTTCGGGGAGCCGGTATTACTCGTGGGACTGGAGGGTCCGGTGTGACTGGGAAGTCCGGTGTGGCTCGGGGGGCCGGTATTCCTCGCCGCCGGGGGCTGTTTGCTGGTCACCTGGTATCGGTCCCGACACCAGTTGAGTACTGCCCTGCTGCGGCCTGCGCTGCTGCGGCCCGCGCTGCTGCCCCGGGCTCCGCGGGCGCGGGCTCCGGCTCGGTGACGATCCGCCCGTCACGCATCCGGACCAGCCGCTGCGCGGCGGCTGCCACGTCGGCGTCGTGGGTGACCAGGATGACCGTCTGGCCTCCGGCGTGCAGCCGCCTGAGCAGTTCGATGACCTCGGCGCCCCCCTCGGAGTCCAGCGCGCCCGTCGGCTCGTCGGCCAGCAGCAGCGTCGGCTCGTTCGCCAGCGCCCTGGCGATGGCCAGGCGCTGCCGCTGCCCGCCGGACAGCACGCCGGGCAGCGTCCCAGCCTTGTCCCCGATGCCGAGCAGGTCGAGCAGGTCACGGGCCCTGGTCTCGGCCATCCGCCGCTTGCGGCCGGCGATCAGCGCGGGCAGCGCGACGTTCTCGAGCACGGTCATGCCCTCGAGCAGGTTGAAGAACTGGAACACGATGCCGATGTGCCTGCGCCGCATCCGCGCCAGGTCGTCCTCGCTGCGGCCGGTCACCTGCTCGCCGGCGACCACGATCGTCCCCTCGTCCGGCACGTCGAGCCCGGCGACCAGGTTGAGCAGGGTGGACTTGCCGCACCCGGACGGCCCCATCAGCGCCACGAACTCGCCGCCGTGCACCGCGAGGTCGATACCGCGCAGCGCCCGCACAGGAGCATTCTCGGCCTCGAAGGTCCTGCGCACGCCGCGCACGTCAAGCGCGGCCACCTCGGTACTCATTCCGCCCCCATCATGGTCGTCGTCTGATCGGCTGAACGCTCCCCGGCCGGCCGGGCACCGGCGTGACCTGCGGGCAGGAGGAGCTTGTAGGCAATTATCGGCGTGTCGCGGCCCTTGAGGAGCTGAGCGGGCAGAGCCGTCATCTCGGCCGGCACCGACAGCGCGCGTTTCGTTGCCTCGGAAATGACGGTTTCCCCGGCCGCTCCGAGCTGCTGCAGCCGCTGGCTCAGGTTGACGGTGTCCCCGACGAGCGTGTACTCGAGTCGTTCCTCCGACCCGAGCAGCGCGGCGGCCGCCTCGCCGGTGGACACGCCGATGCCGAGACCGAAGGCCGGCAGTTCCTCGGCCGCCCAGCCGACGTTGATCTCACTCTGCAGTAGGTGCATCGCGGCGGCGGCGGCCACCGCGCGGTCGGCGTGGTCGGGCTGCGGGAACGGCGCGCCGAACACCGCCATCACCGCGTCGCCGACGAACTGCATCACGGTGCCGCCCTCGCCGAGTATCGCCCGGTTCATCGCCGCCCGGTGCGTGTTGAGCTGGCCGGCGAGCTGCGTCGGGTCGGCGTGCTCGGCGATCGTGGAGTACGACCTGATGTCGCTCATCAGCACCGTGACCTGCAGCCGCTCGGTCTCGCCGATCCGCTGCGACTGTCCCCTGAGCTTCTCGGCCAGCCCGCCAGGCAGCAACCTGGACAGCGTCTCGCCCTGCTCCTCACGGTCCACGATCGCCTGGTGCAGCATCCGCAACCGGTTCAGCGCGCCCTGCTGGCCGGTGGAGACTCCGGCGGCCAGCTTGACGAACACCATCTCCACGGCGGCGTCGATGGCCGCGGGCGGAACCCTCTTCGCGGCGGCGATGACCTTGATCGTCTTGCCCGCTGCGACCATGCCGAGCAGTTCCTCCTCGGCGGGCAGCAGGCCGCCGGGCGACAGGACCGGCTGTACGAGCGCCTCGACGATGGTCGGGTCGAGCGCCGTCCCCCCGGTGGCGACGCTGCGGATGGCGTCGGCGAGCTGGCTGCCCTCGGCGACGCGATCCTTCAGCAGGTATCCGTAGCCCGCCGAGCCCTCGGCGAGCAGCGTCACCGCGTACTCCGGGTCGTCGTACTGCGACAGCACGACGATCCCGGTGCCCGGGTGGCGCTTGCGCACCTCCTTCGCCGCGTCGATGCCCTCGCGGCTGAACGACGGGGGCATCCGCACGTCGGTCACCAGCACCTGCGGCTCGGTTGCCGCGCAGCCGGAGATGACCTCGTCGTAGTCGGCGGCCAGCCCGACGACGCGCAGGTCGGGGTTCCGCTCGATGAGCGCGCGCACTCCCTCGCGGACGATCAGGTTGTCGTCGGCGAGGAACACGCTGATCGTGCGCCGGTCGGGCGCGGCATGATGCTCCATCCAGCTAGTTCTCCCATGCCGCGGGCACTGTCCGCCAGGGAGCGAGCCCCAGCAACGGCCGTGGTGGTAGGCACACCAGGAAGCCACCGGTCACCATGCTGGCTCGCCTGGCTCGCGCGAGGCAGGGTCGTAGCATGCGATACGAAAGCAGCGTTACCTCAGTGTCCTGGATCCCCTCAGAAGCCGTGACCGGACCGCATCGGAAGGCGTTCGACGCCGGTTTCACCCACTACGACGACCCGCCGCCGGCCCAGATCGACGACCTGGAGGCGCTGCGGGTGGCGGACCGGTTTCGGTTCGCCAACGTGTTGCGGGCCTGGATCGAGGTCGACGACGCCGGCCAGATCACCGGGTCGGGCTACGGCGGCGGCGGGCTGATCGGCAACACCACCATCAAGGTCGGGGCGAGGCAGCGCGTCTTCCAGAACGCGCTCCTGCCCGACGTTCGCCGGGATCCCGAGCACGGGGAAAGCTGGGTCAGGTTCGCCCAGACGGTCGGCGGGCGGACCAGCTTGCCCGCGCCGCGCCCGGTCAAGCATCCCCCGTACGTGCAGTGGCAGTCGCCCCTGGTCTGGACGACCTTGTCGCTGACCCTGCACGCCGACGGCCGGGCCGACTCGGCGATGACGGGCGCGAGCAAGTTCCCGAGGCACTGGGTCTACGACGCGGCCGGGCAGCTCACCCACAAGTCCGGGCTGACGGACTTCACCGACTGGATGGCCAAGTCGTTCGGCCGCTACACCCCGTGGGGCGACCAGGACTCCGCCGCCCTGGTGACGGCCGTCGAGACCGCGCTCGAGCACTCGCTGTCCGTGCAGCTCATGCACGGCGCGGCCAAGCCGAGGATCGAGAAGCTGGCGGCCGGGAGCATACTGGCCAAGCA
The DNA here is from genome assembly GCA_035636335.1 of Streptosporangiaceae bacterium. GTDB lineage: Bacteria > Actinomycetota > Actinomycetes > Streptosporangiales > Streptosporangiaceae > Chersky-822. The sequence continues at coordinate 5,446 of DASPZH010000161.1, read as the reverse complement.
GGGCCAGCCCGGCACCGACCTGTACCTGGTCCTGGACGGGGTGGTGCGGGTGGAGCGCGACGGCGAGTGGCTCGCCGAGTACGGGCCAGGGGCGATACTCGGCGAGCGGGCGCACCTGGAAGGCGGCATCCGCACGTCGACGAACGTGGCGGTCACGGCGTGCCGGGTGGCGGCGGTAGACGCCGCGGGGTTCGACCAGTCGGCCCTCGCCGAGCTGTCCGCCGGCCACCGGCGCGAAGACGCCGGCCAGGGCTGATATGCGCGTGCACCTGTGCGGAGTCCGCGGCTCCACGCCGGCTCCCGGCCAGGCCTACCTGCGCTATGGCGGCAACACCTCCTGCGTGGCCATCGTCCACGACGGCGCGCCGGCGCCCGCGTTGATCCTGGACGCGGGCACCGGGTTGCGCGGCGTCACGCCGCTGCTCGCGGGCCAGCCGTTCGCGGGCACGATCCTGCTGACGCACCTGCACTGGGATCATGTGCACGGCCTGCCGTTCTTCACGGCCGGCGACCGGGACGACGCCCGGGTCTCACTGCTGCTGCCGGCGCAGCCCGACGGCTCGGCCGCGCTGGAGGTGCTGTCGCGCGCCATGTCACCGCCGCACTTCCCGATCACGCCGGAAGGCCTGCGCGGGCGCTGGACATTCGGCACGATCGGCGAGGGGCGGCTCAAGGCGGAGGGCTTCACCGTCGAGGCTCGGGAGATCCCGCACAAGGGCGGCCGCGCCTTCGGATACCGGGTCAGCGACGGGCACAGCGTCGTCGCGTACCTGCCCGATCACTGCCCGACCGCGCTCGGGCCCGGGCCGGATGGCTGGGGCGAGTACCACCGGGCCGCCCTGGACCTGGCCGCCGGCGCCGACCTGTTGATCCACGACGCGTTCCTGCTGCCGGACGAGGTCGCCGGCGAGGCCTACTTCGGTCACGCGGCCGCCGACTACGCCGCGATGCTCGGACGGCTAGCGGGCGCCAGGGCGGTCCTGCTGACCCACCACAAGCCGGACCGCACCGACGCCGAGCTCGACAAGCTGGCGGCGCGGATGGCCGCCTCGCACCCCGGTGTCACGGTCGCCGCGGAGGGTAGCACACTCGACCTATGAGCGCGGACGCGATAGTGGTCGGCTCGGGCCCGAACGGGCTCGCCGCCGCGGTGACGCTGGCCAGGTCCGGCCTGGCCGTCCACGTCATCGAGGGAGCGGACACGCCGGGCGGCGGCTGCCGCACCGCCGAGCTGACCCTGCCCGGGTTCCGCCACGACGTCTGCTCCGCGGTCCACCCCCTGGCCGCCGCCTCGCCGTTCTTCCGGCAGCTTGACCTCGCGGCGCTCGGCGTGACGCTGCGCACCCCGAAGGTCGCCTTCGCCCATCCGCTCGACGGCGGACGCGCGGCGTGGCTGGCCGGGTCGGTGGACGAGACCGCGGGAAACCTGGACGCGGACGGCAGGGCCTACCGGCGCCTGCTCGAGCCGCTCGTCCGCGAGGCGCCGCTGACCCTGCCCGACGTGCTCGGGCCGCTGCGGTCGGTTCCCGGTCACCCGCTCGCCATGGCCAGGTTCGGCCTGGACGGCCTGCCGCCGGCCAGCCTGCTGGCGCGCCGGTTCCGGACACCGGAGGCCCGCGCCCTGCTGGCCGGCGCGGCGGCGCACACGATGCGCCCCCTGACCGCGCCGGTCACGGGCGCCTTCGGGCTGACCCTGATGATGATCGCGCACGCCGTCGGCTGGCCGGTCGTGGAGGGCGGCAGCGCCCGGCTCGTCGATGCGCTGGTCGCCGAGCTCACCTCGCTCGGCGGCACGCTCGAAACCGGGCGCTGGGTGACCTCGCTCGCCGACCTGCCCGCGGCCAGGGCCGTCCTGCTCGACATCACGCCGCGCCAGCTCGTCGCGCTGGCGGGCGAGTCGATCGGCGGGCGGAGCCGCCGCACCCTGGAGCGGTTCAGGTACGGTCCCGGTGTCTGCAAGGTGGACTGGGCGCTGAGCGGGCCGGTGCCCTGGCAGGCCGCGCCGTGCCGGGAAGCGGGCACCGTGCACGTCGGCGGCACGTTCGCCGAGATCGCCCGCGGCGAGGCCGACGTCAACGCCGGGCGCCACCCGGACCAGCCGTACTGCCTGGTGGCGCAGCCGGGCGTGGTGGACCAGACCCGCGCCCCGGCCGGGCAGTGCACCCTGTGGGGGTACTGCCACGTTCCCGCCGGGTCGTCGGCCGACATGTCCGGCCGGATCGAGGCGCAGATCGAGCGGTTCGCGCCCGGGTTCACCGACCTGATCCTGGCCAGGTCGGTAAGGACCGCCGCCGACATGGAGCGCTACAACCCGAACTACGTGGGCGGCGACATCAACGGCGGGGCCGCGACCCTGCGCCAGACGTTCTTCCGGCCCACGCCGCGCTGGAACCCGTACCGGACCCCGCTGCCCGGCGTCTACCTGTGCTCGTCGTCCACCCCGCCCGGCGGCGGCGTCCACGGAATGTGCGGCCTGGCCGCCGCCCGTACGGCCCTGGCCGACCTGGGTGCCAAAACCTGAGCCGGCCTCACCTACCTGGATCTGGTTCCCCTTACAGGTCGCAGATCGGACACCAGATTGACTCCAACTCGGGGGAAGCCGCCGATCGCGGCGTCCCGGAGCGCCTGGCGATTGGGGGTCGCCGCTCCGGTTACCCGGCAGCGCGCTGGGCCGCGATCAGGTCCCGGTACCAGGCGAACGAGGCCTTGGGGATCCTGCGCTGCGTCTCGAAGTCGGTGTAGACCAGCCCGAACCGCTGGCGGTAACCCTCCGACCACTCGAAGTTGTCGGTAAACGTCCACTCGAAGTAGCCGCGCACGTCCACGCCCGCGCCGATCGCGGCATGCACCGCCCTGATGTGCCCGTTCAGGTAGCCGATCCTGCCCTGGTCGTCCACCGTGCCGTCCGCGGCCACCACATCGGCCTGCGAGCAGCCGTTCTCGGTCACGTAGACCGGCGGCAGTGCGCTGCCGTACCGCTCGCGCAGCGTGGTGAGCGTCTCGGTCAGCCCGGCCGGTATCACCGGCCAGCCGAAGGCCGTCACCGGGTAGCCGGGAATCGGCTCGAGCTGGAACGGCAGCGGCGAGCCGGGCAGCGCGGACAGCCTGGTCGGCATGTAGTAGTTCACCCCGAGCCCGTCGACGGGCGCCGAGATGGCGGCCAGGTCACCGTCTCGCACGCAGGACAGGCCGTCCGGCCCGATGCCGAACGCCCCGAGGTCGGGATACCGGCCGGCCAGCACGGGATCGGTGAACATCCGGTTCTGCAGCGCGTCGCAGGCCCGGGCGGCGGCCACGTCGGCCTCGCTGTCGCTGGCCGGCCAGGCCGGCGAGTAGTTGTTGGTGATCAGCACCTCGCGAGCCCCGGCGGCCCGCAGCGCGGCCGTCGCCAGGCCGTGGCCGAGCAACTGATGATGAGCGGTCGGCAGGGCGTCCAGCATCAGCGCCTTGCCCGGCGCGTGGATGCCGAGCGCGTAGCCAAAGGCAGTCACCACGAACGGTTCGTTGAGCGTAATCCACATGCCGATACGGTCGGCCAGCCGGCCAGCGGCGAGCCCGGCGTAGTCAGCGAACCGCCTGGCGACATCCCGGTTCAGCCAGCCGCCCTCGTCTTCCAGGGGCTGCGGCAGGTCCCAGTGGTACAGCGTGGGGACCGGCATGATCCCGGCGGCGAGCAGCGCGTCGGTCAGCCGGTCGTAGAAGTCAAGGCCGGCCGGGTTGGCCGGGCCGGTGCCGCCCGGCTGCACCCGCGGCCAGCCGATCGAGAACCGGTACGCGGTGATGCCGAGGTCCGCCATCAGCGCGACGTCCTCCGGCCAGCGGTGGTAGTGGTCGGTGGCCACGTCGCCGGTGTGGCCGCCGGAGATCACTCCCGGCTGCCGGCCGAACGTGTCCCAGACCGAGTCGCCGCGGCCGTCCGCCGCGACGGCACCCTCGATCTGGTAGGCGGCGGTGGCCACGCCCCACAGGAAGCCGGAGGGGAAGGGCGGCATGGGCGACTCGGTCACCCGCCGATCGTAGGGCACGGTACGGGTGCCGCGGCGCTACCGGGCGGCCGTCGCCTGGTGCCCGCTGCCGGGCGGCCGTCGCCCGGGGCGGCGCTACCGCTGCGGCGTCGGCTCGCCCGCCGGCACGGCTCCCATGATCATCGAGTCGCCGCGGAACAGCGGGGTGTCCCTGACCTGGCGCTCGATCGATGCCGCCGACATGGTGTACCCGATGAACAGCAGCAGCGCGATGGCCTCCATCACGATCCACAGCCAGTGCGAGGCGAGCTGAGTGCTCCAGTCGTTCAGCCCGTGCAGCACGGCGGGCAGCGTGATGCCGAACAGGATCAGCGGGATCCGGCGCCTGCGGTAGTTCACGCCCATGCCGATGAAGAACGCGGCGATGCCGGCCCAGACCGCGTGCTGGAACCCGTCGACGAACACCCGCTGGGCGAAGGTGAGGATCAACGGGATGGCGAGCCCGGGTCTGTGGTTGCCCTGCATCAGGTAGCTGGATGTGTACAGGACCGACTCCCGGACTCCGAAGGCGAGCCCTGCGACGGTGCCGAGGAACATCCACACCCGCACGTCGAGCGTGACCTTCCAGACCCATCGGAGCAACAGGGCCGCGACGAGAATCGGGAGCGCCTTGGTGACCTCCTCGGCAAACCCAACACCGTAGATCCAGGGCAGCAGGTTGTGCAGGGCCGCCGTGTTGTCCAGCGAGTCCTCCCACGGCAGGGTCAGCGTGGGCAGCAGCACGGTGACCGTGGCGATGATGCCCACGGCCAGCCACCCGGTCAATTTGGTGATCGGCCCCGGCCTGATCAGCAGCCAGAACGCCACCGCCCACAGCGGCGCGATCGCGAGGCTGTACGCCCAGCCGGGCGCGCTCAGGTCGCTGCTCGTCGAGAACAGCACCACGAACAGCGAAGGCAGCAGGCCGTACGCGATGACGAGCAGCCGCGAGCCCTGCTTCCAGCCGGGATCCTTCAGCCAGCTTCTGACCGGCAGCAGGATGTGCACCGCGGTCGCGAAGTCGCCGCCGGGGAAGTCGAGCCTGGCGTGCTGCGCGGGAAGTTGCAGGTAGGCAGGGCTGGAGTGAGTGCCGGAGATGTTGCCGCGCCACAGTTCCTCGCGGTGCACGGCGCTGGGGTGCCTGGTCCGAGTGCGCCCGGCCACGCTCGCGGACTCCCCGGTGTCGGCGGCCGGTCCGGCCGGCTCGTTTGCCTCTGTCGGCCCTGTCGGCCCTGTCGGCCCCGTCGGCCCGGCTGGCCCGGCCGGCGTGGCTGGCCCGGCGGGCGGGGTCGAGGCCGTCGTGGTGACCTGCGCGTCCAGGGCGGAGTGAGCCGGCTGCCCGCCCAGCGCGCTGGGCGACCCGACGGCCGCTCCGGCCAGGTTGGCACCGGCCAGGTCGGCCCGGGCCGGGTCGGTGCCGGTCACCTCGATCCGCAGTTGCG
>DASPZH010000160.1:0-19878 GCA_035636335.1 Streptosporangiaceae bacterium | reverse complement strand
CCGCAGCGCAGCGTCGACACCGGCATGGGCCTGGAACGGCTGCTGATGGTCGTCCAGGGAAAGCGGTCGGTGTTCGAGACCGACGTGTTCGAGCCGTGGACGAGCACGCTGCCCGGCCTGTGGCAGCCTGGCCGGCGATCGTTGCACCTGCTCGCCGACCACCTGCGGGCGAGCGCTGTGATCATCGGCGACGGCGTCGGGCCGTCGAACAGCGGGCGCGGCTACGTGCTGCGGCGGCTGCTCAGGCGCGCGCTGACCACGTTGTGGCGCGAGGACAGGACCAGGTCACTCGGCCAGATCCCGGCCACGCTGCTCGACCACACGGCGGCGCGGTTCGGCCAGGGCGCGGACAGCGGCACGGTCCGCGAGGTGTTCCGCGACGAGGAACGCCGGTTCGCCGGGCTGCTGGACCGCGGGCAGCAGGTGCTGGCGCGGTTCCGGCCGGGCCGGCCGCTGACCGACGACGACCTGGCGTACCTGCACGAGACCCACGGCCTGCCGCCGGACCTGGTGACCGGCCTGCTGGCCGGGCCGGCCTGACGGCGCCGAACCAAGGGGTCGGCGGACCAGCGGGAACTCCTCAGGCGGACCAACCGTCATGTTTGTGAGGCATCGGTCCCGCCGAGCTGCCAGCCGGCCGGGCGTGGGCGACACCCGGCCGGCTGGTGCCGGGCTCGGGTTGGCCGGCGACCCGGGCGGCCGGGGTGCAGCTAGGTCCGCGCGAGCGCCGCCGGATCGGCCGCCGGCTAGGCCGGGCAGCGGCGCCGGAAGGCGAAGAACGCCCGGCTCGACTCGTCGGTCACCGGGCCGCCGTCCAGGTCGGCCTCCTCCAGCGGGTCGAAGTTCCCCGCCAGCGCCGCGCGGATCGTGGCCAGCGGCACGGCGAGCTCACCGATGGTCTCCCGGTGCAGCCGGAACATGTCCCCGTCGACCCGCTCGAATATCCGCACCGTCCAGATCGACAGCTCGCCCTCCCCGCCCTCGCCCCGGCCGCCGGGCAGCACGTCCATGATCACCGCGTGCTCGCCGGCGTCCGTGGCGAAGGCCGGACCCGGCCAGAGCCCGCGCAGCCTGCCGGTCGTGTTCACGTCGAACACGAACAGGCCTCCGTGGGCGAGGTGCTCGTGCACGCGGTCGAACATCGCCCGCCAGTCCGCCATCCGCCGCAGGTGGTTGAGCGTGTCGAAGACGCAGATCACCACGTCGAACCGGGCGCCGAGCGCGAAGCTGGTCATGTCGGCCTGGACCAGGCGGGCGGCCGGCACGCTGCGGGCTGCCACCGCGAGCATCTCGGCGGACTGATCGATACCGGCAACGGAGAGTCCGGGCGTCATCCCGGCCAGCACGGCGCCGGTGCCGCAGCCCAGCTCGAGCAGCGACCGCGCGGCCGGGTGGTAGCGCCTGACGTACGCCTGGACGCGCTCGATGTCGGGCGTCCGGTCCCCCATCACCTGGTCATAGAACCCGGCGAACTGCGCATAGGCCGTCACGCCGCCATCATGCCAGCACCGACGCCAGGTATCCGCCATCTCGCAGGACGGCCAGGTCAGGCTCGGTGCCGACCTTGGCGCGCAGTCCCGGATTGAGCGCGAGCGTGTCGCGGACGCTGGCGGCCGCGTCGTCGGGCCGGTCCGCGCGCGCCTGGGCGCAGGCCAGGTTGAAGGCGGCCATCCCGCGCGCCTCGTCGGGCGCGCCCAGGTAGCTCGCCGTCGCCAGGCCGTGCGCGGCCAGCGCGACCGCGCGGTCCGGCTGGGCGTGCGCCAGGTAGTAGTCGGCCAGGTGTCCGGTGGGGTGCCAGAATCCCCGGACGACGACCTGCAGCCAGAGCCGGCGTCCGTGCAGCCACGGGTTCCTGGACGGGTCGAGCAGGTCGTCGTCGGCGACCAGCGCGAGCCCGGCGATCAGGTCGCCGGTCACCCGGTTGCTGTCCGCCGCGACCTGGTCGGCCCGCTGCGCCGCGTAGCCCAGGTAGACCGCGGCGGAGGCGTGATCGACCTCGGCGAAGTCCTCGGGCACACGGCCGCGGGCGACCGCCCGCAGCCGGTGTACCTGCTGAGCCTTGAACTCGGTGTTGTGGGCGACGACCGGCACCGCGGCCCAGTTGCGCGGTGTGCCGGCCCGGGCCGAGGTCCCGGCCGGGGCCGAGGTCGTAGCCGTCAGCAGTACCTGCTCCTCCGCGGCCGCGAAGCCGAGCAGGCCGGCGATCGCGCCCTTCAGCTCCCGCGTCCCGGTCATGGCGTCGCCTGCCGCTCCGCGCCGGCCGGGCGACCCTCCTGCGCGGCCGGCTTGTGCGCGACGAACTTCAGCACCTCGTCCACCATGATCGTGAGCCGGTCGAAGCCGATGGTTTGCAGCCGGCTGACGATCGTGCCGGGCTCGATCGGGTTGTAGGTGTCGCCCTCGTGGAAGTGGTGCAGGCCGTCGCTCGGCAGGCTGTCCGAGGCGATCAGCGCGCCGCCCGGCCGCAGCACCCGGAGCGCCTCGGCGAGGATCGCGACCTGCAGGGCCTGCGTCGGGACGTGGTGCAGCATCGTGAAGCACCCCACCGAGTCGAAGGTCCCGTCCGGGTAACCCAGCGCGGTCGCGTCGCCGACGACGATCTCGACGTTGCGGCCCGCGTACCGCTCGGCCAGCTTCGCCGCCGCGCCACCGTCGATCTCGAGCGCGGTCAGCCGCTTCACCCGCTGGCACAGCCAACCGGTGGCGGCGCCGGGACCCGGGCCGATCTCGAGCATGTCGTCGCCGAGGTCGGCGTGCCTGGTCAGCGCGGGCAGGATGTCGGTTCCGATGTGCGCCGCCCACTCCGGGCTCGGGCACAGCCTGGCATGGTTCTCGTTCATGGCCCAGACGCTACGGATGGAGACGGCCCGGCCCAAGGGCGTAGGCTGCCATCCTGTGTCGCGGGACGGACAACCTGGCGCGGGCGAGCCGCGCGCCGTGGCCGGGCGGGGTCGGGGCGCCGCCGTCATCGTCGTCACCTTTCCGATGCCCGCCGGCCTGGTCTTCGACTGGCACACTCACCAGGACCACCAGCTTGCCTGGGCGGCCAGCGGAGTGCTGACGGTCAGGACGGACTCGGCCACGTGGGTGCTGCCGCCGTCGCGGGCGCTGTGGATCCCGGCCGGCCTGCGGCACGAGACGCTCTCGGCGGGCCCGGCCACGATGCGGACGCTGTACATCAGGCCCGAGCTGGGCCCGATCGCCTGGCCGGACTTCACCCCGGTCGCGGCGAGCCCGCTGCTGGCCGAGCTCATCGGCTACCTGGAGGACCCCGGCCTCGGCGCCGACCGGCGCGCGCACGCCGAGACCCTGCTCGCGGACCTGCTCCAGCCGGTGGCGATGACGACGATCGACGTGCGGATCCCGGCCGAGGAACGGGCCAGGCAGGTGGCGCAGGCACTGGCGGCGGACCCGGCGGATGACCGCACGCTGGCCGAGTGGGGCCGGCAGGTCGGTGCCAGCGCCCGGACCCTGGCCCGCGTCTTCACGGCCGACACCGGGCTTCCGTTCGGCCGCTGGCGGGCGCTGCTCAGGCTGCGCGCGGCGATACCCGCACTCGCGGCCGGCGAGCCGGTCGTGAAGGTGGCCAGGCTCGTGGGGTATGAGTCGGCGAGCGCTTTCGTTGCGGCATTCCGTCGGGAGACCGGCATGACGCCGGCGATGTACTTTCGCAGCGTGGCCGGGCCGTCCGGCGACTGAGGAGCGCCGCCGGGGGACACTTGACTCAGTCGGCACAGTCGCGTGTCGCGAGTCTTGGGGGTGGTCGTGGCCAGGCCGGTGGTGGTGCTCGACGGCAGGACGATGAGCTGCGCGCAGGTCAGCGAGGTGGCTCGCGGCTCGGCGTCGGCGACGGTGACGCGCGAGGGGATCGAGCGCGCCAGGGCTGCCGCGCAGACCGTCGCCGACGTGGCCGCGCGGCGGGAGGTCTACGGCCGGACGACCGGCGTCGGCGCCAACCGGGACCAGCCGGTCGCCGCGGACGACCTGGAAGAGCACGGGTTCCGGCTGCTGCGCAGCCACGCTGGCGGGAGCGGTCCGCTCATCGCGGCCGAAGCGAGCCGGGCGATGCTCGTCGTCCGCGCCAACCAGATCGCGGTCGGCGGGTCGGGCGTGGACCCCGGCGTTCTCGGCCCGCTGCTCGACGGCGTCAACGCGGGGCTGTCGGTCCCGGTGCCGCGGTACGGGGCGATCGGCACCGGCGATCTCACCGCGCTGGCGGTCGCGGCGCTGTGCCTGCTCGGCGAGCGGGACTGGCTCTTGCCGGCGGCTTGGCCGGGCTCGGTCCCGCAGCCGCGCTTCCCGCTCGCCTCCGCCGACGCGCTGGCCTTCCTGTCCAGCAACGCGGCCACCGTCGGCGAGGCCGCGCTCGCCTGCTGTGACCTGGCCGGACTGCTGCGGGCGGCGGTGGTGATCGCCGCGCTGTCGCACTGCGCGGTCAGCGCCTCGACCGAGCCGTACGCCGCGGCCGTGCACGAGGCTAGGCGCTACCCGGGCCAGCGCGCGGTCGCCGCCGCGCTCAGGGGTCTGCTTGGGTCCGACCTCGGCCCGGCCAGGCGGATCCAGGATCCCTACGGATACCGGGCGCTGCCGCAGGTGCACGGCCCGGCCGTGGACGCGGTCAGGGACGCGAACCGGGCGGTGACCGCCGAGTTGAACGCCGCCGCGGAGAACCCGCTGGTCGACGTGGCCGCGAAGACCGTCTGGCACAACGGCAACTTTCACACCGCCTACGTGGGTCTGGCCATGGACGCCGTCCGCGCGGCGCTGTTCCAGACCGCCGCGCTGTCGGCCGCGCGGCTCGGGACGCTAGTCGAGCCCGCCTTCACCGGCCTGGCCCCGTTCCTGGCCACCGACCCGCCGCCCAGCTCGGGCATCATGATTCTGGAGTACGTCGCGCACTCGGCGATCGCCGATATCCGCCGGCTCGCCGCCCCGGCCGCGCTCGGCAGCGCGGTGCTGTCGCGCGGCGTCGAGGAGCACGCCGGGTTCTCCACCCAGTCGTCCCGGGCGACCAGCGACGTCGTCGACGCGTACCGGGTCACGCTGGCCTGCGAGCTGGTCGCCGCGGTGCGGGCGCTGCGGCTGCGCGCGGTCACGCCCGCCCGGCCGGGTCTGGCTGCCGCGTTCGACCTGGCGGCGGGCGTGCTCCCGGCCGACACGGCCGACCGCGCGCTCGACGGTGACCTGACGATCGCGCACGCCCTGCTGCCCGGCCTGGCGAACCTGACCGGCCCGCTGGACCCGGCCGGGCCGGTCAACCCGGCCGGCCCGCTGGACCCGGCCGGCCCGGCCACTCCCTTATTGTTCGAGGCTCCGTCGAGCGCGGCCTGGATCAGGCCGCGCCCAGAGCCCGCCGCAGCGCCGCCGCCAGGCCGTCCGGGTCGAACTCCGGCAGCACGGCGGCCAGGTGGCCGTCCGGCCTGACCAGGTGGATGCTGTCCCGGGTGGCATCCAGCGCGTTCCCGAGCGCTCCGCGGACGTCGATATCGTCAAGCGCGTAGCCGGTGACCGGAGCGCCGACGGCCGCCGCGGCCGCTCGCACGGCCACACTCGCGGTCGCGGCCCGCGCGGTGAGCAGGACGAACGAGCGGCCGAGCAGGCGGCGCAGCCTGGTCGCCGAGCCGCCGGCCAGGCAGGGCCCGTCCGGGCAGAGCACGCCTGGCACCGGCGGCCGCTGAGCGCCGGGCTCGGTGGGGAAGCCCGCCGGCGACCGGCCCGGCGTCGTAAGCGGGCTGGCGGTGTACCAGTAGGGCTCGGCCAGCTTGCCCGAGTTGATCTGCGCCCTGGCGGCGGGATCGGCCAGCGCGCGGTCGAGCGCCTCGATCCGCCGCCGCCTGGCCCGGTCGGTCTGCGGCACGAGGAACTCCATCGTGGCGCTGGTGACCCGCAGGTTCTCCCGCGCCGCCGCTGCCCGCTCGGCGTCATAGCTGCCCAGCAGGGACGGCGGGGCCCAGCCGCGGCGGACGAACGCGAGCTTCCAGGCGAGGTTCTCGGCGTCCTGGGTGCCCGAGTTGAGCCCCCGCGCGCCGAACGGCGCGTACAGGTGCGCGGCATCCCCGGCCAGGAACGCCCGCCCGGCGGCGAACGCGCGGGCCACCCGCTCGTGGAACCGGTACGCGGTCGCCCACACGATCTGGTAACCGCGGTCGCCGGTGATCTGCCTGATCCGCGCGTCGAGCGCGCCGCTGGCCCGTTCCGCCTCCAGGTCGAATCCGGCCGGGACCTGCCAGTCGATCCGCCACACACCGCCCGGGCACTGGTGCACGAGCACCTGCCGGCCGGGATTCCAGCTCGGGTCGAAGAAGAACCTTCTTTCGCTGGGAAACGGAAGGTCCGCGCGTATGTCGCAGATCAGGAACTGGTCGTCGAACGACCGGCCGGGAAAGCCGATGCCGAGTAGCTGCCGCACGGTGCTGCGCGAGCCGTCCGCGCCGACCAGATGACTGCCGCGGAAGCCGGTACCGTCCGCTCCGGTCCGTGTCATCGCCCCGGTCCCACCCGGCCCGGTCCGCGCCAGCACGCCGTCGCCGTTGTCGGCCAGCCCGGTCACCGGGTGACCGAAGCGCAGGTCGATCAGCGGCTCGGCCGCCACCCGCGCGAGAAGGTAGCGTTCGACGCTGGCCTGGGAGATATTGATCCACGGCGGCAGCGTGGCGGCCCCGCGACCGGGAAAGGTGACGGCGAACAGCTCGCGGGACCGGTAGAACGTCCGTCCCGTCGTCCAGGTGACGCCCTCGGCCAGCATGTCGTCGGCGCAGCCCGCCCGGTCGAAGATGTCGAGCACGTCCCGCTGGAAGCAGATCGCCCGCGACCCGGCCTGCGACCTTTGCTCCCGGGCCTCGAGCACGACAGAAGGGACGTCCCAGCGGGCCAGCAGCAGCGCGGTGACCAGCCCGACCGGGCCGGCCCCGGCGACCAGGACCGGTTCCATGCGGCTCAGATTCTGGCTCAGGCCTGCAACTGGTCCCAGACCTCGCGGTCCCGCTCGGCGGTCCAGATCACCGGCCGCTCGATCCCGGACATCTCGTCCCACAGCCGGGAGACGTTGAACGGCATGCAGTGCTCGAAGATCGGCCAGCGGCCGTACCGCGGAGCCAGCGCCGCGTGCGCGGCGGTGAAGGCGTCCCTGAGCGTGCCGCCGCCAGCGTGCACCGCGCCGACCTTGGCCAGCATCGTGGCGAGGAAGTCCCTGGTCTGCCCGATCGCGGCGTCGACCGCGTCCCGGCCGCGGGCGACCGCGCCGCGGCCGCCGACCAGGGACTCGGCGCCCAGGGCGGCCACTGCGTCGAGCGTGCCGCCCGCCCAGTCGGCGTGGAACGCGTCGCCGGTGTACAGCGCGGCCCGGGCCTCGACCAGGTCCCCGGCGAACAGGATCTTCTGGCCGGGCAGCCAGGCCACGATGTCGCCCTCGGTGTGGCCCCGCCCGCAGTAGGCCAGGACCACCTCGCCGCGGCCGCCGCCAAGCTGGATGGCGAGCCGGTCGGAGAACGTGGCGGTCGGCCAGGTCAGCCCCGGAATGGAGGCCGGCTCGCGGAACAGCCTCGGCATCCGGCCGAGCTCGGACTCCCAGTCCTGGAGGCCGCGTTCGGCGACCAGCGCGCGGGTGTTGTCGTGGGCGACGATCACCTCGGCGCCGAACGCGCTCGCTCCCAGCACCCGGACCGCGTGGTAGTGCGAGAGCACCAGGTAGCGGACCGGCTTGTCGGTGTGCTCGCGCAGCCGCTCCAGCCAGCCGCGGGCGGCGACGGGAGTCGCCATCGCCTCGAAGCAGACCAGGAAGTCCTCGCCCTCGATCGCGCCCACGTTCGGGTCGCCCGCCGCGGTCAGCGCGTACACCCCGTCGGCGAGCACCTCGAGCGTCTGCTCCTTGTCCGCCAGGTCAGCCGAGGACGCGAATGACTTCATCGCGCTACTCCAATCGGGATGGTCCTTTTGACTGATGCCCCGTCAGCCCGGTCGCACTCCAGATGAGACGCCAGAAGAGCTAGCCCAGAAGAGCTAGCGGAGACACCGAGCCGGTGCCTCCGCTAGCTCCCTGGCTGCCCGTACGGCGCAAAGCTAAGTAGCCAGATCGTCAAATTCCCCGTTCTTCGCGCCATCGAGGAATGCGTTCCACTCGCTATGCATATAGACAAGCACGTGGCCGTCAGGGTCCTTTGAGTCCCGCACGACGACCTTTCCGGTGGCTGCTGCCACTTCCACGCAGGCTCCGTTGTTGGTGCTGAGCATCGCCTTGCGCCAGTTCAATTGCTGGCGCTCCGCGTCGGTGAGCATGATCTTTTCGGACATTTCAATTACCTCCATTACTCGACTCATCCGGATCTTTTATAGGGATGAACGACGGTGCGAACCAGAGGGTTGGACTGGCTCGGCTCGGGATGTGTGCAGGCGCCGCTGCTAACGCGGAACCTGTCAAATATAGCTCGCGGAAATTCTGTTGATCAAGGAAATCGAGCCAACCTGGTCCAATGCAATGGTCGCGAGATGAGAGAAGATCCGCTGATATCTCTCAAGATCGGCAGCCCGTTCCAGATAGATATTACCGACTAGGCCCTCCACGTATACGATGTCCGGAACGAGGGGCCGCCCGAAGCTCAGGAGCGAGAAATCGCTCTCCATCGCCGGGTGCGCGCCTGCCTCGTAAGCGATGATCTGAACGGCGACATCGGGCAGCCGAGCCGACCGCTCGATGCGCTCGAGCTGGGCGCGCATGACCTGGGGCCCGCCGACCAGCCGGTGCAGCACGGCCTCGTCCATGATGGCGTGATACCGCGGCCGGCCGTTCTGCGCGAGGACTGCCTGGCGGGTGAGCCTGGCCTCAAGCCGCTGCTTGAGCTCCTGCGCGCTGAACGGCGGAACCTCGGCCTGCAGCATCGCGCGCGCGTACCCCTCGGTCTGCAGCAAACCTGGCACGGCGCCGGACTGGTAGGCCTTGATCGACGTCGCCTCGGACTCCAGGCCCACGTAGGTCGCGTAGGGCAGGTCATAGTCCTGCCACCAGCCCCGCTGCTTGCCCTCCCTGGCCAGTGCCATCAGGCGGTCGCGCTCGCCCGGATCCGCCACGCCGTACAGGTCGCACAGGTCCCGAACGTCGCGCTGGCTGGCGCCGCTCTGGCCGGTCTCGATCCGGCTCAGCTTGGTCGGGGAGAACAGCAGCCTCGCGGTGACCTCTTCCGCGCTCAGCCTCCGGTCCGTCCGGAGCTTGCGCAGCGAGGCGCCGAGCTCCCGCCGCCTGATCGTGGGGCTGACTCCACGCGTCACCTAAGTCTCAGATCTCCCTCGCGGCGTTCAGTGTCGCTGCCGTTTGTCGCCGGACTGCACAACCATTTATGCACGCCAAAAACGCACTTGCGAAATTGACTTGTGCGGCTCACTATCAGAGCAGAGACGGAACCGAGAAGCAAGCGACATCCCGAGGTTCGGCCAAATGCCGTCGCGGGCGGCACCTGGCGGGCCGGGTCGCGGGATCAGGCAGGAGGCCTGATGTGGTACATAGCGCCGAGAGCCCGGCTCCCTGGACCGTCGCGCTTGCGGGCGCTGCGGCCGGAACGGTAGGACCTCGCGGGCCGACCACTGCAGGCGGACCTCCGCCGGCGAGTCCCGTCACGGGCTGACCGCCGCGGGCCGGTGCCGCCGCCGGGCGAACCCACACAGCAAGGCTGGGCCGATGTTGGCCCATCGACCCAGCCCTTATATGTCACCGTCCCAGCCCCTGATCAGAGAAGGAACTGGCAGACATGGATCACGGTATCACCCGGCTCGGCCAATGCAAGATCTGCCTGCATTTCCTGGCCGGCCTGAGGAAAAGGGCGACCAGGTTCGGCGAGCGGGTGTTCGCCGCTCCCGACGCCCTCGCCCGCGACCGGGGCTGGCAGGTCATCATCGAGCGCGCGGGACTGAGCCGCCGGTACCGGGACCCGCGCTTCGACACCGTGGCCGCGTACTCGCGCCGCCAGGACGTCCGGGTCGGCAGCGCACGCGGCAGCTAAACGCCCATTGCGGCACGCCGCGGTCCCCGCGCACCCGGTTCCGGCCGGGCCACGTCGCGCGGTTGCGGCCCGGGTGATTGGCCAAGCGCGCGCGGGGCAGGTTTCTTGCCGCGAACGGGAGGGGCAACACCATGGCTTGGGCATGAGTGGCTGGGGCGTAAATGGCTCGGGCCGGAGAGGCTTCGCGCGCCGGATTCACATCAGGCTCGCCTGGATCGCCGGGGCAGTGCCGGTCGCGGCGCTGTCGATATCGGTGGCCCTGCTGGTCACGCCGATGCAGCGGGTGTCACTCGCCGGCCAGACCGTGAGCGTGGGAGCGGCCGCCCCCACGTTGAGCTTCTCCGGCACCGGCGAGCTTGACCTGTTCGGGCAGCGGCTGCCGACCACTCTTCGGTTCGCCGGGCCGGTACGGCCGCGGCTGGCGCTGACGCACATCACGCTGGACCGCCAGCTCGCCACCGTATTCGCGCCGCACCGGCCAAGCCCGGAGCGTGCGATCGGCAACGCGCTGGCGTCGGGGTGGAAGCGGTATTTCGCCTGGGAGATCGCGATCAGCGCGGGATGCGCCCTGCTCCTGGCCGGGGCCGTGGCCGGCTGGTTCAGGCTGCCGGCCGGGCGGACGGTGGTCCTGCTGGCCGCCATGCTGGTCTTCGTCGAGGTGGTCAACGTGGGCGGCATCATGACGACCGCCTACACCGCCCCGTCCCGGCTGCGCCATGTCACCTCGATCAGCGCCCTGGTCGGCCGGGCGCCGCTGCCGTCCGTGCCGCCCGCCCAGGGGCCGCCGACACCCCGAGTGCAGGTCGTGGTCATGGGGGACTCCACGGCGGCGGGGGTCGGCAACCCCAGGTCGGCCCATCCCAGCCGCCTGGACCGGGCCTGCCAGCGCAGCGCCGACACCTACGCCGTCGACCTCGGCGAGATCAACAACTGGCGGGTCAGGAACCTGGCGTGCAGCGGAGCCACCATTCCGGCCGGCATCCTTGGTCCGCAGCCGCTTGGAGACGCGACGGCGCCTGCCCAGTTCGCGGTGGCCAAGAAGGCCACGCACGCCTCGTACGTGATCGTGAGCATCGGCGCCGATGACCTGGGCTGGTCGGCGCTGCTGCAGCTCTGCACGGTCACGACCTGTGACGACAGCGCCTCCACCGCGTACTTCCAGCAGCAGCTTGCCGCGTTCACGGTCGGCTACTACCAGCTTCTGCGGCGGCTCGCCGCGCTGCCATCGCATCCGGTCGTCCTGGTGAACTTGTACTACGACCCGTTCGACACCAGCCAGCACTGCCTGGACCGGGTGGGCCTGACCCCGGCCAAGGAGAAGGCACTCACCGGCCTGCTGGACGCGCTGAACAGCATCCTCGCCAACGGCGCGCGCGCGTCCGGCCTGATCGCGGTGCGCCCGGACTTCACCGGGCACGCGCTTTGCGATTCCGCGCCCTACGTGCAGGGCCTGCGCGGCCGGGCGCCGTTTCACCCGACGCTGGCCGGCGAGCTGGCGATCGCGCTCGCCGACGGGCAGGCGCTGCGGGCGGCCGTGCCGGTCATCTCGCCGGGGACCAGCCAGGGAGCGGGCCAGACTCCGAGCGGATCGCCCTCGCCCGCTGCCAGCCCCAGCCGGTCACCCTGACTTCTCCGCGCCGACCCGCCCGGCTGGCAGGCAGCGGGCCCGATCAGAACTGGTCGGGCGAGGAAATCGCCTCGGCGAAGGTGACCTCCGGCGGGACCGGGGCCGCGCCGGCCGAGCCGATGAAGGCCTGCAGCTCGGGGTTGGCGAAGAACTGCTGGAACTGCTCCGCGCTCTCCCACTCGTCGACGGCAATCACGAAGCCGTCGCTGGCGCCGAAGCGGTGGTGAATCGCTCCCGCCGCCTTGGCCTGGTCAGCGATCCTCTCGAACTCGTCGCCCCGCTCGGCTATCGCCTGGCGGAACCTGGCGGTGTCGCCCTGGAATTTCACGAGCACCAGCACGCTCATCGAATCGACCCCCTCCTGTGGGCGCCCGGCGGGCGCGGAAAGCACGTGCCTTTCCCCTAGTGATACGTCGCCGCGAAGCCGGGCGGATCACCCGACGGGGGTGAATCAGTCCGGCGACGGCGCCGGACGCCTCAGCGCTCGTCCTGGCCCGTCGTGTCCGCCCGGTCGGCTGGGCCGGCCGTAGTGTGCAGGCCGCGGGCGAACCCGTCCCGCCAGCTCGGCCAGTCCGGCTCCCAGCCGAGCTCGCGCCTGGCCTTGGCGTTGGACGAGCCGCGGATCTGGGTCATCATCGAGACCGCCGCCTCGCCCGCGACGAGCCGGCCGAGCCACGCGGGAAGCCGGAGCGGCGGCTTCGAGCCGACCGCGGCGGCGAGCGCCGGCAGCCACTCGCGCACCGGCGCGGGCTCGTCGTCCGCCACGTTGTAGACGCCAGGCACTCCGTGGTCAAGGGCGGCCACGGCGGCGCTGGCGGCATCCTGCACGTGCAGGAACGACCAGATGCCGCCGCCGTCCCCGATGACGGGAACCTGGCGCCGCCTGAGCAAGTCCACCATCACGTCGGACGCGCCCGGCCCGTACAGGCTGCCGTAACGGAGTGCGATGCCCTCCAGCGGCGAGGAGACGACCGTGTGCTCCAGGTACTTGATCGCCTCGAGCGTGGACCGCTGCGCCTTCGGAGGACTCGGGTCGAGCGGGTCGTCCTCGGTCTTCACCGCACCGCCGGTCCGGATGTTCGGGAAGCCCGTGTAGCTCTGGGCGATGATCCGGCGCGCTCCCGCCGAGCGGGCGGCGGCCAGCAGGTTGTCCAGCCCCGCCGTCCGCAGCGTGTTGGTGACCGCGAAGGTCCGCTCGAAATGCCGCAGGTCCAAGTCGCCGCTCAGCGCGGTCATCTGATGGATCACGACCTCGGGCTCGGCCCTGGTGACGGCCTCGCCGACAGCGGCCGCGTCGAGGCCGTCGACGACAGCCGCTTCCGCGCCGGCGGCACGCAGCCCCGCCGCCTTTCCTTCGCTCCGGGTCGTGGCCGTGACCTGGTGGCCGGCCGCGATGAGCTGCGGCACGAGCTGCCTTCCAACGACGCCGGTCGCCCCGGCGACGAGCACTCGCATGGTGATGTCCTCCGAAACCGGACCGCTACCCGCAACACTAACCGGTCGCGGTCAGGACGGTTCGCCGAGCAGCCGCAACCGCAGAAGCTGCGGCATCCGCTCGAGCTGCCCGGTCACGGCGGCGGGCAGCTCGCCGGCCTCGACCTCCATGATGGAGTAGGCGAACTGGCCGCGGCAGTCGTTGATCATCTCGACGACGTTGATCCCGGCGCCGCTGATCACGCGGGAGAACTCCGCGATCACGCCCGGCGTGTTCATGTGCGCCAGCGTCAGCCGCCGGTAGCCGCGCCGCGGCAGCGACACGGCGGGGAAGTTCACCGAGTACCTGATGTTCCCGTTCTCCAGGAAGTCCTGCAGCTCGTCGGCGATCATGACCGCGCAGTTGTCCTCGGCGCTGCTCGTGCTCGCGCCGAGGTGCGGCAGCACGATGACCTTGTCGTGCGCGTACACGGTCGGGTTGGGGAAGTCGGTCACGTAGCCGCGCAGCTCGCCGGCGTCGAGCGCGGCGACCAGCGCCCCCTCGTCGACGAGCTCGTCGCGGGCGAAGTTCAGCAGCACGGCGCCGCGGGGCATCAGGGCGAGCCGGCGCTCGTCGAGCAGTTCCCTGGTCACCTCGGTCAGCGGCACGTGCAGCGTCACATAGTCACTCTCGGCCAGCAGCCGCTCCACGCTCTTGACCCGGTGGACCTGGGCGGACAGCTCGGACGCGTGTTGCTCCTTCACCCCAGGGTCGTAGCCGAGCACGCGCATCCCGAGGTCGACGGCGATGTTCGCGACCCGGTAGCCGATCGCGCCGAGCCCGATCACGCCCAGGGTGCCGCCGGCGATCTCGTGCCCGGCGAACTGCTTCTTGCCGCGCTCGACGGCCTTGCGCATGTCCCGCGCCGGGAGCGCCTTGGCGTAGGCGAGGGCGGCCGGCAGGTTGCGCGCGGCGAGCAGCATCCCGGCGACGACGAGTTCCTTGACCGAGTTCGCGTTGGCACCCGGCGCGTTGAACACCACGACTCCGCGGCGGGTCATGGCCTCGACCGGGATGTTATTGACGCCCGCCCCGGCCCGCCCGATCGCGAGGACAGTCTCGTCGACGGGTTCGTTGAGCAAACTGAAAGAGCGCAACATGATCGCGTCGGGCTGCTCGGCGTCCGGCCCGACGGAGTAGTCCGCGCTGAACCGCCGCAGCCCGGCCGGCGAGATCGCGTCGTAGGTGCGTACCCGGAACTTACCCATACCTGGCCTCGAACCCCTTCATGAACTCGATCAGCGCCTCGACGCCGGACTCCGGCATCGCGTTGTAGATGCTTGCCCGCATGCCGCCCACGGCGCGGTGGCCCTCCAGGTTCACCAGGCCGGCGGCCCGCGCCTCGGTGAGGAACACCGGCTCCAGGTCGGGCGTGGCCAGCGTGAACGGCACGTTCATCAGGGACCTGTTGGCGGGCGCGACCGGGTTGGCGTAGAAACCGGACCCGTCGATGGCCTCGTACAGCTTCGCCGCCTTGCGCCGGTTGACCTCGGCCATCGCCGCGACCCCGCCGCGGGCGGCGACCCAGCCGAAGGTCAGGCCGGCGATGTACCAGGCGTATGTGGGCGGCGTGTTGATCATGGAGCCGGACTTGACGTTCTCGAACCAGTTCCAGACCTGCGGGGTGCCGGCCCTGGCCCGGCCGAGCAGGTCCTCGCGCACGATGACGACGACCAGGCCGGGCGGGCCGATGTTCTTCTGGGCGCCGGCGTACAGCACGCCGAAGCCGGTGACGTCGATCGGCTCGCTCAGGATGATCGAGCTGACGTCGGCGACCAGGGGAGTCGAGCCGGTGTCGGGAACCCGCTCGAAGCGGACTCCCCCGATGGTCTCGTTGAGCGTGATGTGCACGTACTCGGCGCCGGGCGTGAGCCGCCACTGGTCCTGCGGCGGCACGTAGGTGGCCGGGCTGGCGGCGGCGGCCACGTTGACCAGGTCCAGGAACTTGGCGCCCTCGGCGTGGGCGCGCTTGCCCCACATCCCGGTGATCACGTAGTCGGCGGCGGAGTCCTGGGCCGCCAGGTTCATCGGGATCGCGGCGAACTGGCCGGTGGCGCCGCCCTGCAGGAACAGGACGCGGTAGTCGTCCGGGATCGCCATCAGCTCGCGCAGGCGGGCCTCGGCGGTCTCGGCGATGTCGATGAAGTCACGGCCCCGGTGGCTCATCTCCATCACGCTCATGCCGGTGCCGTGCCAGTCGGGCAGCTCCTCCTGCGCCTGCCTGAGCACGGGCGCGGGCAGGGCGGCAGGCCCCGCGCTGAAGTTGTAGACCGTCGGTGCGGTGTGGTCAGCCATAGGTTCGCGATCAGCCCAGATTGGTGTGGATGGAGTTTGGATGGGGTGGTGCGCAGTGGTCCGGCGAGTCCCGGTGTCCCTGTGGCCGGCCGCGACGGGACTGTCCGCTGTGCGGGAGCGCCGCGGGAGCACGCACCTGCCGGACTCGGCCCCAGAATACCGGCGCGAGCCCCGTGATCACGTACGGTCACCCTCGGCGCGGCCTGTCCGGGCGATTCGTCCCGGGTCAGGACTGCGCTGCGACCTCTACCCGCGCCCTGTCCTCGGGCCGCATCGCCGGGTGGCAGCCGGTTACCGTCAGCGCGATCTGCCGGTCGAGCGCGGCGACCACGTGGTCCCGGTCGCCGGCCAGCAGGCAGGCGCCGCGCAGCATCCTCAGCGTCCGCGCCATGGCCACGAGGACCTGCGGGTGCTCGGCCGCGTACAGCCTGATCTGGTCGAACGCGTGCCCCACGTACTCGGCGTGGTCGAGGTCGTAGGGCGTGAGCAGTATCCGGCCCGACCGGTCGCCGTGGGCCTGCGCGGGCAGGTCGGCCAGCACCAAGGGGCGCATGATCGACCCGGTGCGCAGGATCACCTCGATCGCCGTGGTCGGGTCGTTGACCGCGGGGGACAGCGCGCGCAGCGCGACGTCGCTGAGCTGCCGCAGGCCGAAGTCGATGTCCTGCTGCATGGTCCTGGCCGGGCCCACGATCACGGCGGCGCGGATCACCTCGCTGGCCGTCACGGGATCGGGAGGCGGCGGCCAGATGGATGCGAGCGGGGTGTCGCGGACGAGGTAGCCGCCCACCCGGGTCTCGAGCCGCACCACGCTGTCGGCGGGCGCCCCCGCGATCACGGCCCGCCGGCTGATCTGCTGTACCCAGCCGTCCTTGGGCGCCCTGACGATCAGGCGGTCGCCGAGCGCGTCGGTATCGGGAGCGGGCACCGGTGCGTGCTCGCCGACCAGCATCCCCACGTGCGGGCCGTAGGGCAGCTCGTGGACCAGCGGCAGCGTCTCCTCGGCGATCCGCGCGACGATCCGGCCCACGTACTGCTGGCGGCTGATCCGGTCCAGGTACACGACGATGAAGACCACCGAGGCGAGGGTGAGCAGCAGCGCGAACATGACCGACAGCGCCGGCGCGCGCCGCGCGGCCGGGTTCAGCCTGGCCAGGACCAGCACGCAGAACGCGAACGTCGACAGCAGCAGGCCGATCAGCACCTGGCCGAACCTGTCCCGCCAGAACCCGCGCAGCACGCGCGGCGAGAACTGGCCGCTGGCGAGCTGAAGTGAGACCACCAGCAGGGAGAACACCACGCCGGCCGTGGTGATCACGGCGCCGGCGACGATGCCGAGCAGCGTGCTCGCCGTTCCCGGCGCGAAGCTGAACGTCCACGGCAGCGGCCTGGACTGGTGCGCCTGGTCGACATTGCCGAGCACCACGGCCACGATCACCGAGGCGATCAGCATCTGCGCGGGCAGGAACAGCAGGCTCTCGCGCATCCTGTCCGCGAGCGCGCGAATGCGCAGCCGGCGCAGGTGGACGGCGGCATCGTCCGGTGGACCGCCAGGTCTCATGCCCGAACGCTAGCCGCAGCGGCCGGTCTCAGCCAGGCCGGAGACGGATGTGGCGGTGGTGAAAAAAGCGCAACGAGTTCGCATACTGAAATTGTGCTACCGCATCGTTAGCGTCCGACAAGGAAAGTGGGTATAAAGCCGGTATGAGCGGTTACCGGACCGGAATCGCGGAACTCCGCGAACTCCGCGAACTCCGCGAACCTCCCGAACTCGCCCCGTCTCCGCGGAGTGACGGATATTCCCGTCATGTCCGCTATGGCTAAGCGGCTGCGCGTGCGCACCCGCCCG
Organism: Streptosporangiaceae bacterium; assembly: GCA_035636335.1. Classification (GTDB taxonomy): domain Bacteria; phylum Actinomycetota; class Actinomycetes; order Streptosporangiales; family Streptosporangiaceae; genus Chersky-822. Next base: position 2,644 of record DASPZH010000160.1, on the reverse strand, counting down.
AAGACGGCCCTGGTGCTCGGGGCGGGCGGGGTGCTCGGCGCCGCCTGGATGACCGGCGCGCTGCCCGCCGTGCAGGAACGACTGCGGTGCCCGGTCGGCGAGGTGGACCTGATGGTCGGCACCAGCGCGGGCAGTGTGCTGGCCGCGGCCCTGCGGTGCGGCGCCAGCATCGACGAGATGGTCGCGTTCCAGCGCGGCGAGCCCGTCGGCGCGCTCGCCGGGCTCGGCGATGTGCACGGCGGCCCGTGGCCGCGGCCGCCTCGGCTGCGGTTCGGATCACCGAGGCTCATGGCGTCCGCGCTGAAGGCGCCGCACCGGGTGCACCCCACCGTCCACGCCAGCGCCTGGCTGCCCGTCGGCCGGGAGAACCACGCGCGCCTGCACGCCATGGTGCGCATGCTGCACTCGCTCGCGCCGGCCTCGGCCGCGGCGCCGCACTGGGTGGAACGCGGTCAGACCTGGGTGGTGGCCGTCGACTACGACTCGGGCCAGCGGGTGGTGTTCGGCCGCCAGGACGCGCCGCTGGTCAGGCTGGCCGACGCGGTGGTGGCCTCGTGCTCGGTCCCCGGCTGGTACGAGCCGGTCGTGATCGGCGGTAGGCGGTATGTCGACGGCGGCGTGCGGTCGGCGACCTCGCTTGGCCTGCTCGCCAGGGAGAACGTCGACGAGGTCTGGGTGCTCGCGCCCATGGCCAGCGTGGTGGCCGACCGCCCGTCCGCGCCGCACATGCGGATCGAGCGCCGCGTGCGGTCACTGCTCACCTACGCGCTGCTGCGCGAGGTGAAGGCGTTGCGCGGCAGCGGCATCAAGGTCACCGTGCTGACACCCGGCCCCGCGGACCTGGCCGTCATGGGCATCAACCTGATGGACCCGCGCCGCAGGCTCGCCGTGCTCGAGACATCGCTGCGGACCTCCCCGGCCGCCTTCCTGGCCGCCGCGGCGTAGCGCCGGCCGCTCCGTCAGTCGGTGCGAGTTCGGAACAGCGAGATAGGCCTGGCGTGAGCGCGCCGGGGCCGGCGGCCGCGTCGCACCATGACGGCCATGGCAACGAACAGGGCGAGCATGAGGCCGCTGCCCGTCCAGATCATCCCGGTCGGGCTGAGCAACCCGCTGGCGTGGTGTCGGGAGAACAGGATCGTCGCCGATGCCTTGCGCGCGCGGCGCACACGACCGACCCGTGGCGGCCGGGCGTCGCGCACGCCACGGCCGGGAGCCTGGCCAGCCCGGCCGGTATCCTCCCCACCCGCGCGGTCACGGCGAAGCTGGCCGACCGGCCCGCGCGCAGGCCGCCGGTCCAGGTGACCGTGCCGGCGCGGGCCGTGCCGTGACCGCTGACGGAGATGATCGTCAGCGCCGACGTCAGCGTCAGCGTCACCCGCAGCCGCCGCACGCTCACCGCGCCGGTGTCGTCGACCCGCACCGCGTACGCCAGCCGGTCGCCCGGCCTGGCCAGGTTCCTGCCGTCGGTGACGGCGATGCTCAGCCCGGGCACCGCCGGGGGACTGGCCAGCCGGCCCGGGCCAGCGGCCCCGGCAGGCGCGCCCGCACGCCCCGGCGGCTTCGCAGCCCCCGGCCCCGACGCGCCGGCGCCCCGCGACACCGACGCGCCGGCGCCCCGCGACACCGTCGCGCCGGCGCCCCGCGACACCGTCGCGCCTCCGGCGGCCCCGGCGGTCCAGGTGGCCTGCCCGCTCCGGGCGATCTGGCCGCCACCGGCGGCCTGCGCTGGCCCAGCGGCCGCGCCGAAGGCCGGCAGTATCGCGACAGCAACGGCACTGATCGTGGTCCGTAGTCTGTGAATCACGGAGAGTAATTTATCGGTAACCAGTTGTCCCAGACCGGCCTTTCGCCGCGCACGGCCCGCCGCCCCCGGCCGCCCCCGCCGCCCCCGCCGCCCCCGCCAGGGAGCCAAGCCGGATGGATCCGGGGATCGATCCGGCTTGCCCGGATGAATCCCCGGATCCATCCGGCGGGCGATGGGTGCGGCAGCCGTGCCGGTCACTCTGGCCGCCCGATTCGCGGCTTTTACGGCCTCCGGCGAGCCCAGAGCGGCTCCGCCGGCGCTGCCGCACGCCCAGCGACGTCACCTACTTTCCGGTCAGAGGGCGAGGGGCGAGTCAGCCGAGCCTAGATCCGGCTAAGCGGGGCGAAAGGGCGGAGGGGCGAGATCAGGTCGGGGTTAGGGCCTCGCGGGCGGCGCGGATGGACGAGCGCTTCGCGGAGTCGAGGTACTCCTCGATCCCCGTCACGTGGCCTTCCTGCACCCGCAGGCACATCGCCGCGGGCAGGGAAACCTCCTGGCCGTTCGCCATCCTTCCGCGCAGTATGTGCTGCTGGATCACGCCGTCATCGGCCGCTGCTCTCCGGATGATCTCCTACCTGAGCCCCGACACGGCGCGATGCAAACTCGCCAGCACCGTAAGGTTCTCCTCCACCGGCTGCTCGACCAGGTCGTCGTTGTGCCAGATCACGGCGTCGGGGGCGTAGATCTCCCGCACCGTGCCGATGTCGCCGGCCTCGATGGCGGCGAAGAAGCGGCTGACGGTTTCCTCGCTACTCACATCGTTCTCCCAGGTGTGCCGAAACTCGCGATCACGGACTCGTAGTCCCACGGCGCCGGCCGGCACCGGGAACAACACGGGCA
>DASPZH010000159.1:0-6657 GCA_035636335.1 Streptosporangiaceae bacterium | reverse complement strand
GCCGGCCACGTCCTCGGCGCCGCCGCCGGGCTGCGCGAGACCGACCGGCTGCGCGAGGTGCTCGGCGAGCGGCACCGCTGGCACGCCGTCCGCGGCCACCTGCACGAGCTGGGCGGCGACCTCCCTGCCGCCGCCTCGGCGTACGCGGATGCCGCCCGCCGGGCCACGAACGTCGCCGAGCGCGACCACCTGGTCCGCCAGGCCGCCCGCGCGCGGGCCGCCGAGCTACGCGGGAACAGTCGTCTCACTGAGCGTCCTCCCTAGGCTCGCGTACCCAGCTATGACCCGACTGAGCCGAGCAACTCATCGCTGGTCTCTTCGGACCAACGGGCGGCGCGTTGGGCATCGTGGTTGACGACCTCGCGGCCGCGACGGCGTTTTCGTCGAGTTCGGACTCAAGCTGCAGGGCGAGGGGCCGGTTGAGGGCGGTTGGGTGGACCGAGCTCGTTGGCGAGGTGGAGCGCGCGCCTGCTTCGCCGCGGCCGCGCACATCGTCGGCTGTCGGCTGGAGGAGCGGATCGGAGTCGGCGGGATCTCACGGCGGTGGACTGGTCGGCGCTTCGTCCGCGCCGCGCGTCAGGGCCCCGGTGCGCCGTCGGTAGGGTGCTCGTGTGCAGGCTCGCGATGACCTCGGCCATCCGGTGACCATTCCCGCCGAGGTCGCCAGCATCGTCTCGCTCGTTCCGAGCCTCACAGAGGCGATCGCGTCCTGTGATGCCAGCCTGCTCGTGGGGGCTACGAAGTACTGCTCGCATCCGCCCGCCCTGGCCGTCGAGCGAGTCGGCGGGACCAAGAACCCCGACGTCCCGCGCATCATCGAGATGAAGCCCGATGTTGTCCTGGCGAACGAAGAGGAGAATAGGGCGCCCGATCTCGCCGCACTGCGCGTAGCGGGGATCAGCGTCTGGGTCACCAAGATCCGCACCCTGGCCGAGGCGCTCGGCTCGCTCGACAGGATGATCACGATCGCCTGCCGGCTGCCCGGGCCAGCCTGGCTCGACGCAGCCCCCGCGGCCTGGGCACAGGTGGGGGAGCGGGCGGTGGCGGGCCAGACAGCGCAGGCTGCCCCGGCACGTCCGCGACTGGCCATCGTCCCGATCTGGCGGCGGCCCTGGATGGTGCTGGGCAGCGACACCTTCGCCGGGGATCTACTCGCCAGGCTCGGCATCGTGAACGTGTACGCGGATCACGCGGAGCGGTATCCGCGGATCGACCTCGCCGACCTGCGGCAGTCCGGCGCCGAGATGGTCGTGCTGCCGGACGAGCCGTACCGGTTCGGCGCCGACGACGGACCCGAGGCGTTTCCTGACCTGCCGGCTGCGCTGGTCAGCGGCCGTCACCTCACCTGGTACGGTCCGTCGCTGGCCGAGGCGCCCGACGTGCTGAGCCGCCAGCTTCGCGTCTAGTCGGTGTCGCGCTTCCAGCGCGGCTTGCCGAACAGCCGCCTGACCACGTCGTGCAGGCTGTGCCCCGAGTCCGCGAGCGCGTCCACGCTGTAGACCGGCGGCCCGGACGGCGGTGGCAGCTTCGCGGCCTGCGCGTCGTCGAGGCTGGAGCGGATGTGAGTGGTCGTGAACTCCGGCAGGTGCTCGGCGTCGATGAACCGTAGCCCGTGGTGCGTGGCCACCACGATGCCCTCGAACAGGTCGAGGTCGCTCACCTCGAGCACGTGCTCCAGCGTGCCGATCTTCGTTCCCGAGCGGGACAGCACCGGCGTGCCGCGCGTCGCGGCCTGGTACGAGATCGGCGTTCCCTCCGCCATCATCCTCACTCCTTCGTCCGCCTCGACGACCATCCTGCCCGGGTCCGCCCGTTCCGGGCCGCAGGCCCGCCGGAGTCGGGACTCAGCTCCTCGCGAGCGCCGCGCCGAGACGGCGAAGCTGGGCGGTCGCGCCGCCGAGGGCGAACTCGTTCCGCTTGGCCGCGGTGAAGTACCTGTGCAGCCGGTGACTGGTGTCGATGCCCACGCCGCCGTGGACATGGACCGCGGTGTGCGCGACCCGGTGGCCGGCCTCGGCCGCCCAGAACTTGGCGGTCGCGATCTCCTCGTCACACGGCAGGCCGGACTCGAGCCGCCAGGCGGCCTGCCACATCGTCAGCCTGATCGCCTCGACGTCGATGTAGGCGTCGGCCAGCCGCTGCGCCACCGCCTGGAACGCCCCGATCGGCCGGCCGAACTGCTGCCGGGTCCTGGCGTACTCGGCGGTCAGCTCGAGCGCCCGCTCGGTGACGCCGAGCTGGAGCGCGCAGATCCCGACGGTGGCGCGGGCGGCGAGCCAGCCCGTGACCGTACCGTCGGCGGCGCCGAGCAGGCGGTCGTCGCTCAGCTCGACCGCGCAGAGGTCGAGCTGAGCGGGGCCGGCCCCGTCGGTGAGCTGCTGGGGCTCCACGGTTACCCCGGGGTCGGCTGGCTCGACGCAGAACACGGCCGTGCCGCTGCGGGTCGCGGCCGGGACGAGGAAGAGCGCCGCGGGCAGTCCGGCCGGCACCGTGGTCTTCGTCCCCCGCAGCCGCCAGGCCCGCTCGGCCCGCTCGCGCCCGCCGCGCTCGGTCCGCTCGGCCCGCACCGACGGCGCCCGCGGGTCGTCGCCGTCCGGCTCGGCGAGGGCCGCCGTGATGACCAGGCGCCCGGTTGCGGCCGGGACGGCCCAGCGGGTGACCTGCCCGGCCGAGCCGAACCTGGCGATCGCGCCGGCGCCGAGCACGATGGTCTCCAGGTAGGGGACGGGCGCCACGGTGCGCCCGACCTCGGCCAGGATCGAGCACTGCTCGGCGAGCCCGAACCCGTCGCCCCCGGCGCTGTCCGGCAGCGCCGCGCCGAGGATGCCGGCCGCGGCGAGGTCCGCCCAGAGGCCTGCGTCGAAGCCCTGGCCGTCCCGCTCGAGCTCGACCAGCCGGTCGGCGGTCACGCGGTCGGTGAGGATACGCCGGCCTAGTGCCGACAGCTCGTCCTGCGCTTGCGTAGCAGAAAAATCCACAGATCCTCCGTTACCGCCGGTAGGGCTGGCCGAGCGCGAGCATCGCGATCATGTCCCGCTGGATCTCGTTCGTGCCGCCGCCGAACGTCAGGACCAGGGCCGACCGGTGCATGCGCTCGATCCGTCCGGCCAGGAGTGCGCCGGGCGAGCCCGCGCGTACCGTCGCGTTCGCGCCGAGCACCTCCATGAGCAGCCGGCAAGCCTCGATGGTCAGTTCGGTGCCGTAGACCTTGGTCGCGGAGGCGGCGGCCGGCCCGAGTGCCTGGCCGGTGTCGGACCGCGCCGCGATCTGCCAGTTCAGCAGCTTGAGCACCTCGGTCCTGGCGTGCACCCGGGCCAGGTTGAGCCGCACCCACTCGGCGTCGACCAGCCGGGCGCCGTCGGGGGTCGTCGCCCGCGCGGCCCAGTCCCGCACCTCGCGCAGCGCCGTCTGGAGCGGCGCGGCCGAGGTCAGCGCGACGCGCTCGTGGTTGAGCTGGTTGGTGATCAGCGGCCAGCCGCGGTTCTCCTCGCCGACCAGGTTGGCCGCCGGGACGCGGACATCGGAGTAGTAGGTCGCGCTGGTGGAGACTCCGGCGACGGTGGGCACCGGTGTCCACGAGAAGCCGGGGGAGTCGGTGGGGACGATGATGATCGACAGGCCCTTGTGCCGGGGCCCGGCCGCTTGCGGCGCCGCCGGGCCGGTCCGGCAGGCCAGCCAGACGTAGTCGGCGTAGCCGATCAGCGAGGTCCACATCTTCTGGCCGTTGATCACGTAGTCGTCGCCGTCCCGCACCGCGCGGGTGCGCAGCGCGGCGAGATCGGTTCCGGCCTCGGGCTCGGAGTAGCCGATCGAGAAGTGCAGCTCCCCGGCGGCGATCTTCGGCAGGTAGAACGACTTCTGCTGCTCGGTGCCGAACCGCATGATCGTCGGCCCGACGGTGTTGATCGTGAGAAACGGCACTGGCACGCCGGCCACGGCCGCCTCGTCGGTGAAGATGAGCTGGTCGGTAGCGCTGCCGCCGCGGCCCCCGTAGGCGGCCGGCCAGCTCAGCGTCAGCCAGCCGTCCGCGCCGAGCTGGCGGACGATCTCCCGGTAGGCGACGCCGTCGCCGTAGTCGCCGCCGGTCCTGTCCAGGCCGGCCCGTCGCTCGGGCGTCATCAGCCCGGCGAAGTACTCCCGCAGCTCGGCGCGGAGCTTTTCCTGTTCCGGCGTGTAGGTCAGGTGCACACGGTCCTCCGCTGCGTGTCCGGCGCGCCGGTCCGGGTCGCCCCTTAGCTAGACTAGAACACGTTCTAGTCTAGCCCGTCTAGCCCGCTGCTGCCGTGGTGCCGGGTCGACCAGGCGGTGATCGCGAAGGATTTTCCTCGCCGGCGCGGGAAAATCCTTCGCGATCTTCAGAATGCGGGGAGCAGGAGGCAGCTATCGCCAAACTCGTGCCCGAGATAGTTTGCGTTGTCCGCTTCGGCGTAGGCAGCCCGGACGAGGGCGGCTCCGGCCACGGCCTCGAGCAGCGCCAGGTGCGACGCCTCCGGGTCGTGCCAGCCGGTGACCAGGCCGGTGACCGCCCGGGCTGGCCGGTCGGCCCCGAGCACGAGGTCGGTCCAGCCGTGACTGGGCAGGACCGTGCCGTCGGGGCCGACCGCGCTTTCCAGCGCCCTGGTGACCGTCGTGCCGACCGCCACCACCCGGCGGCCGGCCGACCTGGTCAGGTTGACGAGGTCCGCGGTCGGCCGGGGGACCGAGAACCGCTCGGGCAGCGGCGGCTCGCCCGCCTCCAGGGACGCCACCCCGGCGTGCAGCGTGACCGGCGCCACGATCACTCCGGATGTGATCAGGTCGAGCACGAGGTCGGCGGTGAACGGCCGGCCCGCGCTCGGCATCTCCGCGCTTCCCGGTTCCCGGGAGAACACGGTCTGGTAGTCCGCCAGGGGCCACCGCTCGGGGACGTAGGAGTACCTGATCGGCCTGCCGTTGCTGGCCAGGAACGCGGTCACGTCGCCGTTCGCGCCGGCGCGCGTGCGGACCGAGGCCGCCCACAGCCGGTCGGCGGCGGGGTCCGGGTACCGGTAGCGCAGCGTGAGCCCGCCGCCGTCGGGCAGCGCGACCCGGTCGCCCGGTCCCGCGTCGGTGACCCGGGCGCGACCGGTGTCGGCCTCGCGCAGTTCTACCAGCCAGGTGCCGTCGTCCAGCGGTGTCGAGAAGTGCACGGTCACGGCCCGGCCGTCGGCGCGGAGTCCGTCGACCGCCGCGGCCAGCGTCGCGGAGGTGTTGACGACCAGGAGGTCGCCGGGCGCCAGGAAGCGCGGCAGGTCGGTGAACCTGGCGTGCGCTAGGCCATCGGTCGTGGCGACGAGCATCCTGACGCCGTCGCGGGACTGACCGCGCCGTTCTGCTGGTCTGCTTGCGGCGAGTCTCATGAGCGCACCTCCGCGGGGGCTGCGATGGCCAGGTCGGCGGCCCGGTAGCGCCCGCTCGGGGGGCGCTCGTCGATCAGGCGCAGCAGCGCCGGCACGACGGTCTCCGGCTCGGGCCGGTCGGAGATGTCCTCGCCAGGGAAGGCCTGCTGAGCCATCTCCGTTCTCATGTCGCCCGGGTCGAACGCGTAACAGCGCAGGCCCGGCTCCTCCGCGGCCAGCACGGCGGTGACCTGGTCGAGCGCGGCCTTCGCCGAGCCGTAGCCGCCCCAGCCCTGGTAGGCCTCGACCGCGGCGTCCGAGCTGACGTTGATGACGGCGCCCGAGGCGGCGCCCAGCGAGTCCGCGAGCAACTGGATCAGCGCGAGCGGAGCGAGGACGTTGGTCTCGTACACGCGCCGCAACTGCCCGAGGCCGTACTCGCGCAGCGGCGGCAGCGGGCTCGGGCCGAGCGAGCTCGCGTTGTTGACCAGCACGTCCAGCGGGCCGAGGCGCTGGACGGCCGCAACGAGGTCCGCGCGGTGGCCCGGGTCGGTCACGTCGCCGGGAATCGCGACGACGCGGGGGATTTCCCTGGTCGCGTCGGCAAGGTCGGCATCGCGGCGCGCGTCGACAACCAGCGACCAGCCGCGGTCGGCGAGTGCGCGTGCGGTCACGCGACCCAGCCCCCGGGACGCCCCGGTGATCAATGCGACAGGCATCTTGTCACTCCTTACTGTCGGATGCCCGCCATACTGACAGTTGAAGTCAACTTTAAGTCAAGGGTATTCTGGGCGTCGAGCCGGGAGGAGCGGACGGTGCACACGACAGACTTGCTGACGGTCGGCGAGATCGCGCGACGGAGCGGCTTCGCCGACTCGGCGGTGCGGTACTACGAGGGACTCGGCCTGCTGCCCGCGACCAGGACGTCAGGCGGCCAGCGCCGGTTCGAGCGGAGCACGCTGCGGCGGCTGGCGTTCATCAGGGCCGCCCGCAACATCGGGCTGAGCCTGGACGAGGTGGCGGCCGCCCTCGCGTCCCTGCCTGCCGGGCGGACGCCGACCAGGTCCGACTGGTCCCGGCTGTCCAGCGGCTGGCGGCGGCGGCTGGACGACCAGATCGAGGCGCTGGTCGCGTTGCGCGACGGACTCGATTCCTGCATCGGGTGCGGCTGCCTGTCGCTCGACAGGTGCGCGATCTCCAACCCCGCAGACTCCGCGCGCACGGGCGGACCGGGGGCGGTCTACCTGCCTCGCGGGCTGCGGCGCGACGACGCGAGCAGGCACGGCGACCAGGCAGCCGC
>DASPZH010000158.1:0-2553 GCA_035636335.1 Streptosporangiaceae bacterium | reverse complement strand
GCCGCGGCCGACGACCTGGAGGCGCTGGCCAACGCGGTCCGCGAGGCAGCCGCGCCGCGCACGGCCGTCGAGCCGGTCGGGCAGGGGATCGAGGTCGGCAGGCGCGGGCACCTGAGGGTGCTCCGGTCGGCGCCGCCAGAGCGCGGCCGGCCGGGCTAGCTCCGGCCGGGCTAGCTTCGGGCCGGGCTAGGTCCCGGCCGGGCTGCCTCCCGGCCGGGCTAGCACCGCCACGTCCTGGCCGGCTACGCCGGTCCCGGCCTGGCCGGACGGTAGTCTGGCGGCTTGGAACGGCAGGGCGCACCGCCAGCAGGGGCGGCACGGGACCGGAACTGGTCGGGAGAGGCAAGCCGAAGTGGCCGACTACGCGAAGATCTTCAAGGCATACGACATCAGGGGCCTGGTCCCTGACGAGCTTGACGAGGGCGTCGCGCAGGCCGTCGGGGCCGCGTTCGCGACGATGACCGGCGCGCGGGCCGTGGTGACGGTGCACGACATGCGCACGTCGTCGGAGCCGCTGGCCGCGGCCTTCGCCCGCGGCGTCACCGGTGCCGGAGCGGACGTGGTGAACGGCGGCCTCGGGTCGACCGACATGCTGTACTACGCCAGCGGTTGCCTTGGCCTGCCGGGAGCGATGCTCACGGCGAGCCACAACCCGGCGAAGTACAACGGGATCAAGCTCTGCCGGGCCGGAGCCAAGCCGGTAGGCCAGGACACCGGCCTGGCCAGGCTGCGCGAGATGGCCAGCGCAGGGGCACCGGCCGCCGCCGCGACGCCGGGGACGGTCAGCGGCCGTGACCTGCTCGCCGGGTACGCGGACTACCTGAGGACGCTGGTCGACCTGTCCGGAATACGGCCGCTCAAGGTCGCCGTCGACGCGGGCAACGGGATGGCCGGGCACACCGTGCCGAAGGTGTTCGAGTGCCTGCCGATCGACCTCGTGCCGCTCTACTTCGAGCTTGACGGCTCGTTCCCCAACCACGAGGCGAACCCGATCGTGCCGGCCAACCTCGCCGACCTGCGCAAGACCGTCGTCGCGACCTCGGCCGACATCGGGCTGGCGTTCGACGGGGACGCTGACCGGTGCTTCGTCGTGGACGAGCGCGGCGAGATCGTCTCCCCGTCGGTGCTGACCGCGCTGATCGCCGTCCGCGAGCTGGCGCGTGAGCCGGGCGCGACGATCATCCACAACCTCATCACGTCCAGGGCCGTGCCCGAGTTCGTCGCCGAGCACGGCGGCACCGCCGTGCGGACCAGGGTCGGGCACTCGTTCATCAAGGCCGTGATGTCCGAGCGCGACGCGATCTTCGGCGGCGAGCACTCGGGCCACTTCTATTTCAGGGACTTCTGGTTCGCCGACTCCGGCATGCTCGCCGCGCTGCACGTCCTGGCCGCGCTCGGCGGTCAGCACAAGCCGCTGTCCGAGCTGCTCGGCCAGTACTCCAGGCACGTGGCGTCCGGAGAGATCAACAGCGAGGTCGCCGACCAGGCCGGGGTGCTGGCGAAGGTGCGGGAGACGTTCGTCGGTCGGCCCGAGGTCACCGCCGACGACCTGGACGGGCTCACGATCACGACTCCGCAGTGGTGGTTCAACCTGCGCCCGTCGAACACCGAGCCGCTGCTCCGGCTCAACGTGGAGGCCGCCGACGACTCTGCACTGGCTAAGGTGACCGACGAGGTACTGCACATCGTGCGAGATGATGCGCTGTAACGCATGCTGCCCGCGACGACCCAGGAGAACCGGTGAACATCGACGACTGGCTGCTTGAGATCCTCGCCTGCCCGAAGTGCCACGCGCCGTTGCGCGCCGACGATGCGGCCAGCGAGCTCGTCTGCACCGGCGCCGACTGCGGCCTGGCCTACCCGGTCCGCGACGACATCCCGGTGCTGCTGGTCAGCGAGGCCCGCGACCCGGCCGCGGGCTAGCGCACGCCTATGCCGCCCGGGCCGCGTCCGGTAAGCGAGCCGGAGCGGCGCGGCGCCGCCTGGACGCAGGAGCGAGGGACGAGCGACGAGGGAAGGCGGCGCAGTGAAGGGGATGGGGAGGTGGGTGGGGGCCCGCAGGCAAGCGGGAGACACCCGGTGAGATCGAAGCGAGGCGCCGAGGCCGGCCGGTCCCGCGCCGGTGGCGGCCGTGGTGCCCGCGCGCGACCGGAGGGCGGGCACGGCGACGATCGCCCGACGGCCGTCATCGCGGCGCTGGGCGCCAACCTCGGGATCGCCGCGACCAAGTTCGTCGCCTTCGTGATCACCGGGTCGGCCTCGCTGCTGGCCGAGTCGGTGCATTCGGTGGCCGACTCGGGAAACCAGGTGCTGCTGCTGATCGGGCGGACCAGGGCCAGGCAGGAGGAGACCGAGGAGCACCAGTTCGGGTTCGGGGCAGATCGCTACGTCTACGCGTTCATCGTCGCCGTAGTGCTGTTCGTGGTCGGCGCGATCTTCTCGCTGTACGAGGGCGTCAGCCGGATCAGGCACCCCGAGCACGTGCTCTCGCCGGTCGTCGCGTTCGCGGTGCTCGGGGTGGCGATCGCGCTCGAGGCGTTCTCCTTCCGCACC
>DASPZH010000157.1:0-6819 GCA_035636335.1 Streptosporangiaceae bacterium | reverse complement strand
AAATGACCGCTTCCTCGGCGGGGAACAACGGCGCGTCGTCGCACCCGCCGCCGAACACTTCGGCCACGAACACCTCGAGCGGCACGATCGAGGCGACCAACGGGCTTACCACCATGTCCGAAATGCCATCCGCTGCCGTCGTCTCGTCCGCCGCGCCGCCGGAACCAACGACATCGGCGGACCGTTGGTGTCGTTATAGCAGTATCAACGGTCCGCCCGATGTTGCGGGGACTGGCTCGGGACGGCCGGGCCGGCGGCCCGGGCGGGGTGGGAAAGGCGACGGCGGGCGGCGACCGGGCACTGAGCGGTGAATGATCCTGCCGCGATCGGGTATCTGCTGGTGCGCCGCGTATACGCCGGAATCGCCGATCGCTTCCAGCAACGCCAACCCCCACGAGTGACCTGGGCGGCGGCAGCGGCGCCGCCTGGTAACAGAGGTGCATGTGCCGACGTCACAGCCACCCGCCGATGAGCTCGGCGGGAGTTCCTCCGGGCCGGGCCAGAATGGGGACCGCAGGACCGACCTGATCGAGACCGCGCAGGAGCACTGGGCCGCCGCCCTGACCGACCTGGGCGGCAGGAACACTCTGCTCTACTTCAAGGACCGGCGATCCGGCACGCTCGACCTCGCCGAGGCCGACCCGGACGCCTTCGCGCACTTCATCCAGTCTGGCTCGATCCGGCTGACCAGGCTCTTCCGCGACGTCGACGTCCGCGCCGACGCGATCCGCCGGATTCAGGTGATCTACCGCAAGGCACGGGAGTTGCTCGAGGAGCGCGGGATCAGGGCCGGATACCTGGCGACCGGGATGGCCCGGTGGGACGAGTTGTTCCTGCAGCCGGCCGCGCCGGTCCTGCTGCGTGGCCTGACGATCACGCCGACCCGCGCCAGGCACGACGACTTCGAGCTCGCACTCGACGAGGAACCCGAAGTGAACCCCGTCCTGCTGCACAAGCTGGCCAGCGTCTACGGCGCCGCCACCGACAAGCTCGCCGACCTGCGCGGCGGCCGGCTCTACCGGGCGCTCACCGCTGCCGCCGACGCCGCCGAGGTGCCCGGGTTCGCGATCGTGGACAGGAACGTGATCGGCACCTTCACCTACGCCAAGCTGCCCATGGTGCGCGACATCCAGAACGCCGCGGAACTGCTGGCCGACAGCGACGTGGTGGCGGCCATCGCCGGCGATCCCGACGCCCAGGAGCTGCTGTCGTCCGACGACGCCGCGGCGCCGATGCTCGACTCGCCCGACGCCGACTACTCCGTGCTCGACGCCGACTCGTCGCAGCGCAGCGCGATCGCGGCGGTGCTGTCCGGCCGCAGCCTGGTGATCCACGGCCCGCCGGGAACCGGCAAGAGCCAGACCATCGCCAACCTGACCGCCGCGCTGGTCGCGCGGGGCAGGAAGGTGTTGTTCGTGGCCGAGAAGCGGGCCGCGATCGACGCCGTCCTGTCCCGGCTCAAGGGCGTCGACCTCGGCGAGCTCGTGCTCGACATCCACGAGGGAACGCGGGACAGGCAGCGCATCGCCAGCGACCTCGGCGCCAGCCTGGACATCGCGCGGCAGACCGCGACGCCGGACGACGCGAGCCTGCGGCGCAGGCTGGCCGAACGGCAGCGCAGGCTCAGCGACCACGTCACGGCGCTGCACGAGGCGCATCCGCCGTGGGGGCTGACCCCGTTCGCCGTCCAGTCGGCGCTGCTCGGAGTGCCCGATGAGGCCAGGAACTCGGTCCGGCTGCCCGCGCCGGAGCGGATCACCGGGATCAGCGCCGACGAGATCCGCGACGAGCTGCGCGAGTTCGCGCATCTCGGCGGGTTCGCCATGCGGCCAGATTCCACGCCGTGGTTCGGGGCCGCGCTGCGCACGGCGCAGGACGCCCGCGAGGCCTGCAACCTCGCGGCCCAGCTCAGCGCCTACGACCTGCCGCGGCTGATGGACCGGCACGCCAGGACCAGCGCGGCCCTGGGCCTGCGGGCGCCGGCCGGCTATGCCGACGCGCTGGCCAGGATGAGGCTGTACGCGGGCATCCAGCAGACCGGCCGCCTGCTCGACCCGGCGGTCTACGCGGCGGACCCGCAGGTACTCGCCGACGCGACGGCCGGCACCGGCGGCGGCTCGATGGGCGAGCGGCGCAGGCTGCGCAAGGAAGCGCTGCGGCTGTACGCCGGGCCAGGCAAGCCGGCGCGCGATGAGCTGGCCGCGCTGCTGGCCGAGGCGGCCAGGCAGCTCGCCGACTGGGAGCGGGCCAGGGACGCCAGCTTCGCGGTGGGTGACGCCGGGCTGCTGCCGGCGGTGCCCGCTGATTTCCCTGAGCTCAACGAGTTGCACGCGGACTGCGGGCACAAGCTCGATGCCCTGCGCGGGCTCGTGCGGCTGTCCGCCGACAACGTGGCCGGGCAGCTCGCCGCGCTGGCCGCCGACCAGGACACCGCGTGGAAGCTGCCCAGGCTGTACGAGCTGGCCAAGCGCTTCGGCGACCTGAACTTGGGGCCGTTGCTCGACGAGCTCGGCCGGGCCGACGCGACGCCCGACCTGGCCGCGGCGGCGTTCGACCACGCCTGGTATGCCTCGATCCTGGATCAGATTCGCGTGCGCGACCCGCGGTACGCCGCGGAGCGCGGCAGCGCGCTGGACGAGATCGCCGCGGACTTCCGCGACCGCGACATCGAGTACCTGAAGGCCAACCGGCGCCGGGTGCGGCACGCGTGGGCGCAGCGCCTGCGCGAGGCGCAGGACCAGCACCCCCTGCAGGCGCGCGTGATCCGCAAGCAGGCGGCCCTGCGGCGCGGCCACCTGCCGCTGCGCAGGCTGCTCGACCAGACCCCCGACGTGCTGTTCGCGCTCAAGCCCTGCTGGGCCATGTCACCGCTGATGGTCAGCCAGGTGCTCCCGCCGACCAGGCTGTTCGACGTCGTGATCTTCGACGAGGCGAGCCAGATCGTGCCGGCCGACGCGATCCCGTCGATCATGCGGGGTCACCAGATCGTCGTCGCCGGCGACGACAGGCAGCTCCCGCCGACCAACTTCTTCCGCCAGGTCGGCGACGGCGACGACGATCTCGCCGACGAGGAGGACGACACCCTGGTCTCGTTCGGCGCGGGCTTCGAGTCCGTGCTCGACGCGCTCCGGCCGCTGCTGCCGACCTGGCCGCTGGCCTGGCACTACCGGAGCCGGGACGAGCGGCTCGTGGCGTTCTCCAACGCCCACATCTACGGCGGCGCGCTGACCACCTTCCCCGGCGTGACCCTCGACGACTGCCTGCGGCACGTCGTCGTCGAGCAGACGCCGGAACCCGGTCAGGAGGTCTCGGTCACCGCCGAGGTGGAACAGGTCGTCGAGCTGATCCTGGAGCACGCGAGAACCAGGCCTGACCAGTCGCTCGGCGTTATCGCGCTGGGGATCAAGCACGCCGAGCGGATCGACGCCGCGCTGCGCCAGGCGCTGGCGGATCAGACCGAGCTCGAGGCCTTCTTCGCCGACGACCAGGCCGAGCCGTTCTTCGTCAAGAACCTGGAACGGGTCCAGGGCGACGAACGGGACGCGATCATCCTGTCGATCGGCTACGGCAAGCACCCCGACGGCCGGATGCGGTACCAGTGGGGACCGCTGCTGCGCGACGGCGGCGAGCGGCGGCTGAATGTCGCGGCGACGCGGGCCAAGCACCGGCTCACGCTGGTGAGCTCGTTCTCGAGCAAGGACGTCGACCCGGACCGGCTCACCAAGACCGGAGCGAAGCTGCTGGCCGACTACCTCGAGTACGCGGGCTCTGGCGGGACGACATCGGCCACATCGGGCGCGACCGAGCTGAACCCGTTCGAGGCCGATGTCCGCGACCGGCTGGCGGCCTGCGGGATCACCGTCGTGCCGCAGTACGGCGTAGGCGGTTACCGCGTGGACTTCGCGGCCACGCATCCCGGCGACAGTGATCGGATGCTGCTGGCCATCGAGGCCGACGGCGCGTCCTACCGCAAGTCGGGCAGCGTCCGCGACCGGGACCGGCTCAGGGGCGAGCACCTGCAGCGGCTGGGCTGGAGCTTCCAGCGGATCTGGTCGACGAACTGGTTCCGCGACCCGCAGTCCGAGGTGGCCAAGCTGCAGAAGGCATACCAGGACGCGCTCAGCGCCGCCGCGGTGCAGCCGCCGCCCGCCGGGGCGACCACAGACCCCGCTAGCCCAGCGGGCGCGACCGCCGGACCCGCCGGCCCAACGGGGGCGACCGCCGGACCCGCCCGCGCGACCGCCGACCCCGCCGGTGCAACCGCCGACCCCGCCGGTACGTCGGCCGAGCCCGATGCCACACGCCAGCCCGACACCGGACCCGAGCCCAATACGGCACGCGAGCCGCTGGCGGCTCCCCGTCCGACCGCGGGAGTCGAGGCCGGTCGCCGGATCGCCCTTCCTCCGGCAGGAGAGCTGCCCGGAGTGGCCGACGCGCCCGACCGCCGGTAAGCCGGCCGCGACGATCGGGACAGGTGGATCCCGGGATCGACCCGGTCTTCCTCGATCGCTCAGGCTGGGCCGAACGTGATCGTCACCTGCCGGAAGCCGAGCGAGCGCAGCAGGCCGGTGAGCATGCTCCTGGTGTTGCGCTGTGCCTGCGTCAGCAGGGCGCTGTGCCGTGCGGCGCTCTGTATCTTCTCCTGGGCCAGCACGTAGACCTGGTGCTGGCTGTTCGGATTGCCGGAGAAGAAGTTACCGATCCGGTTCAGCAGGCCTTGCTGCTGGGCGAACACGTATGAGCGGCGCACGTTGAGCACCGCTGGCTCGAGCCGGGCGCGCGGCACCAGGACCGTCACGGCCGTGCGGTTGCGCGACACCTTGATCGCGCTTCCCTTCAGCTTCGAGAAGTCGACGAACGCGATGTCGGTGCCCTGGCCGACGAACAGCGTCTGGGTGCCCTCCACGAACGTCGGCAGCCAGGAAGTGCGCGTGTCCAGGTTCACCACCACCTGGAACGACCCGCTGGCGGCCTCGTACCTGCTCAGCCTGCTGATCGACTTGAGCAGCACGGGCGAGCTGCGGTCCACCGTGGTTTCCGCGAACGGGTTCCTGAACTGGGGCAGCAGGTGCACGGCGGACAGCGCGAGCGCCGCCGCGACGACCACCGCCGCGATGATCGCCACCAGGGCGGTCACCCGCCCGAAGCGGCTGCCGCGGCCCCCGCGTGCCGGCTTTGCGGGCCGGGCCGGGCGATCGGGCCCGGCAGTGCCGTCCAGCCGACCATCCCGCCCCGCTCGCCCGAGCGGCTCGGTGTGGTCGGTCTTATCGGTCCTGACGGTTCCCCGCCGGTCTGGGTCCATCCCGCGCCTCCATGCACGCCGCCGAGCCCGCCGGTCCGCCCGCCACATCGCCGCGAGCGCGGCGCCGGCGCCAGCCGATGGTCCGTCCGGCGTTAGCTACCGCCGGCGGCGCGGGCAAAACATCCCGGCGGCCATTTCGGCCGGCTATTCCCGCGGCCGTTAGCCGGGCTCGGGCTCCCCGTCGGCGTCGCCGCGCCGGTCCACGCCCGGCCGCAACTCGGCGATTTCGTCGCCGGCGCCTCCCGCCGTCTGCCATATTGCGTCCATGTTCGGCATCGTTCGGCCGTGTCGGCACCGGCTCCGCGGACCGCTGTTCGGGCAGTGGATGGACACAAGATCAAGATCAGGCGGCGGAATGCAAGGGACACTGCATGAGCTATTCACCGAAATGATCTTGAGCGGGAATGCAAGCCCTCCACGACGCCGGGCGTGACTCACGGTCACGGATGGATCTTGGCGGCGCGTCGGCCTGGAGGATGCGCTCGTTCATCGCGATGGGCCACGACGCCACCAGAATCGCGCGCACTGGAAGTCGCTCGACCTGCGTGCTCAACGGTGACCGGTTCATGGCCACCGACGTGCTCACCGAACCCTGCTCGCAAGATCTTGCGCGGACATTGCTAAAGGCTGGCCCTGACAAGCGAGCCTGACAGCGGGATCTGCAAGGCAGAGCCTGGCTTGCTCCATGATGATCTGCTCGCGCTCATCAGCGCACGGGCGGCAGCGCTAGCCAGCTCCGAATCGCCGGACGCGATGCCAGCGCCTGAACTGGCCGCTCATAGCTGCCTGCCTAGTGACTGCGACGAGGATCTCCAGGCCGACCCAAGCGAGGCTGCGGAGCTGGGCCCGCATCATGGCGCGGGTATCCAGGTTGCGGAGCAGCACCGGCTCATCCAGGACCACATGCAGCCTCGCAGGCCGATACCGTGCAGCACGTCCTGGCGCCGCAACTGCAGCTCGTCGAGGCGGTGCACCTGCCCGGCGGCCAGGCCGGGCCGCCGGGCCGCGATGACGGCTGCCGTGTAGGCCCGGGTCTGGAGCAGGCCCGGCACGGTGAGCGCGCTGAACATCTCGACGGCTGTCGCCTCGGCTTCCAGATCCAGGTACAAGCCGGCGCCGGCCGCGACCAGCCCGGCCCGCCCGGCCCACCAGCTCGGGCGGCGGCCGCCGCGGGCCAAGTCCGTCAGCGCCTGACGCTGCCCGGCGTCATCGATGTCGTACAGGTCGAGCATGAGCGACAGGTATCCGGTCCGTGTCGGCGCCTTGCCCATCTCGATCCGTGACAGGGTCGACGACAGCACACCCAGCCGGCCGGCGACGTCGCCTGAGCTCGCGCTGCTCGCGGGGCCGCCTCAGCTCGCCGTCGAGCCTGCGCCGGCACAGCGCCGACACAGCCGGCGCGGGCTGGCCGCTCCTGATCCCGGCTCGGCCAGGTATCGCGTCGATGGCAGGCATCAGGGTCATGCCGACATCACCCCCGCCCTGGGCAACCGGCACCGTGAACTAACCACGGCTCC
>DASPZH010000156.1:0-3502 GCA_035636335.1 Streptosporangiaceae bacterium | reverse complement strand
AGGCGTCAACGCTCGACGCACGCACCTTCTGCCTGCACACCACCCACGCCCACATCAAGGTGTGGGGCTACCAGTTCGACAGTCTCGCCGACTACCAGGCGGGACTCGCCCACATCAACCACTACGTGGGCTTCGACCAGCACACCCCGGTAACGAGTTGCCCGCCGTCATCGGGTAGCGCCGAGGGCAAGGTCGGCTGGCACGCCATCCACAACCCGAAGTATCTCTCCCGGTCGGGACAGGACCTCGAGTGCCTGGTCGACGGCGGGAATCCGGTCGTGATCTGGACCATGCCCACGCAGGACGTCTTCTTCGTCGGCCAGAACGGGGTCAAGGGGACCTCGATATCGACCGTCATTAGCTGGTGGAAGACTCTCATCTATGGATGACCTCGCCAGGTCCGGTGCGCCACGCCGACGGGACCGGCGGCCGCCCGGACGGCGAGCACGGAACTGACCCGATGACCGAGACGCTGATGCCAGGCGGCGGGGTGGCGCGGCGCCCGCTGCACTTCATCGTGATGGCCGACTGCTCAGGCTCGATGAAGGGCGAAAAGATGCAGGCCCTGAACTACGCGCTCAGGTCCATGCTGCCGCACCTGGTCGACTGGGAACGCGACCAGCTCCAGGCCCAGCTTCTGATCAGGATCCTGGCGTTCGCCTCCTCGCCGCTGTGGTACGTCGGCGATCCGGTTCCGGTCGCCCAGCTCAGCGCGCACTGGCAGAACCTGCAGTACGTCCCGATGGGCCGCACCAACATGGGCCCGGCGTTCCGGGCGGTCGCGGAGGTGCTCGCACCCGACCGGCTGGAACGGCGCGCGCTGCGGCCGGCGATCCTGCTCGTCACCGACGGCCTGCCGACCGATCCTCCTGGCGTGTTCGAGTCCGGGCTCGCGGCGCTGATGGAGCTCACCGCCGGCCGGTCCGCGCTGCGCCTGGCCGTGGCGATCGGCCGGGACGCGAACTCCGAGCCGCTCGACCGGTTCCGCAGCCCCGAGGTGCCGGTGCTCGTCGCGGACGGCACCGACGAGATCGCCGACCGGCTGGTCACCGCCTCGATCGCGGTGTCGCGGATGTCGGAGATCGGGGTCAACCGCGGCGCGCTCGCCGAGCAGCTCAACCTGGCCGAGCCGACCCGCCGCTCGCAGCCCGACCTCCCCTCCGGCCAGGGCGGCCAGGGTTACTTCGAGGACATACTGTGACGGCGACGCCGGCCGGCGCGCCGGCGGATCCCGCGGGCCGCAGGTCGGCATGGCTGGCGCTGACCGCGTCGGAGCGCGGCGCGTCACATATCGCCATGAAGTCTCCCAACCAGGACGCGGTGGCCACCGAGCGGGCCGGCGCCAGCGGCATCGTCGCCGCAGTGGCGGACGGCCACGGCCACTCCCGGCATCTGCGCAGCGCCCGCGGCTCGCGCCTGGCGGTGGAGATCGGCTGCCAGGTGGCGCAGGAACTTGCCGACCGAATCGAGGGCGACTCGGCTTTTATTGCGCAACGAGATCCCTCGGCCACTGTCGGCGCGGCGGCCGGCGAGCTCGCGAAACTGACCGAGGAGTTCTGCGTGCCGGCGATCGTGCGCCGCTGGCGCGAGGCCGTGCTGGCCGACGTCAACGCCGACCCGTTCACCGATGCCGAGCAGCGCCTCAGGCACGCGGGCGACGACGCCACGATCGCCTACGGCTCGACCCTGCTGCTCGGCGTCGCGCTGCCCGACTGGCTCATCCTGGCGCAGATCGGGGACGGCGACGTCGTCGGCGTCCGCGCCGATGGCCGGTCCGTGCAGCCCGTTCCCGGCGATCCCCAGCTCGACGGGCTGGTGACGACCAGTTTGTGCGGCGCCGACCCGCGCTCGGACTTCAGGGTCGCGGTGGTGGACACCGTGCGGCAACCGCTGCTCGCCGTGCTGCTCGCGACCGACGGCTACGGCAACGCCCAGGTCGTCGATGCATGGCCGAGGGCGTTCAGCGAGGATCTTGCCTGGATGCTCAGGGACCGTGACGTCAACTGGCTGGCCAGCCAGCTCCCGTCGTGGGCGGCCCGGTGCGCCTCTTCCGACGGCAGCGCTGACGACACCACGATCGCGCTGATGATCTCGGCCACCGCTGCGGTGCTTCGGGCCGGCGGGCCGTCCGCGGCGAACACGGCGGACGGCTCCGAGGAGACGACCATTCCCGCGGTGCCGCACGCCGACACCGTGCCCGCCCAGGTACAGACCGAGCCGCACTCCACCGAGTCATACTCGACCGAACCGCACTCCACCGAGCCGCACTCCACCGAGCCGATCACCCTGCGGCAGCTCGCGCACCGCGCCGCACCCGAGCCGGTGATACTCGAACGCGTGGTCGGCCCACCGGCCGGGCACGAGCCGGCCACCACGGAGCTCCCGAAGGTGCGGCCGGGCCAGGACGGCGCGAGCGACGGCCGGGCGGGCGACGGCCGGGCGGGCGACGGCCGCGGCACCGATGACGACGGCGCGGGCGGCGACGGCGCGGTCGGCGAGGACAGCGCCGAGCCGCCGACCACGAGATGGCGGCTGCCTGGGTCCGGTGGCCGATGAGCGAGCAGCTCACCCTGCAGGGCCGGACGCTGCGCATGTTCCGGGCCGGCAGCGCGGTCACCGTCGGCGAGCGACTCGGCGAAGGCGGCGAGGGCGTCGTCCACGCGGTAACGATCGGCGGCGCTCCCTACGCGGTGAAGTGGTACAGGTACTCATCGACCGGCGAGCGGCGCAAGTCGATCGCGGCGCTGGTCGAGCGCGGTCGGCCGCACCGCGACTTCATCTGGCCGATCGACCTGGTGACCAGCGACGAACTGGCCGGATTCGGCTACGTAATGCCGCGGATGGAGCCCAGGTTCTCCTCCTTCGCTCAGCTTGTTTCCCGGTCCGACCAGCCGCCGTTCCGCGTCGTCATCACGATCGGGCGGAACCTGGTCACGGCCTTCGAGGCGCTGCACTCGGCCGGCCTGTGCTACCGCGACATCAGCTTCGGCAACCTGTGGGTAGACGCCGACCACGCCGAGGTCGCGATCATCGACAACGACAACGTCGGGCTCGACGGCGGCGAGGTGTTCGTCTGGGGGACGCTCAGGTTCATGGCGCCCGAGGTGGTGCGCCGGGAGGCGGCCCCGTCCAGCCTCACCGACTTGCACTCGCTGGCGGTCTTCCTGTTCTACCTGTTCATGCACGGCCATCCGCTCGAGGGCGTGAAGACGGACGAGTCATACTCTTGGGCCGACTCGAACCACCACTCCGAGACCGACCTGGCCCTGCGGCACTTCGGAACGGAGCCGGTCTTCATCTTCGACCCTGATGACCCTTCCAACCCGCCGCGACCCGGTGACCCGGTCAGCATCTGGTGGCGGCTGTACCCGAGGTTCTTCCGCGCCGTGTTCGAGCGCGCGTTCAGCTCGGGACTGCGCGACCCGTCCGGGCTCGGCCGCGTCGCCGAGGGCGTCTGGCGCCGGGCGCTGGTCCGGCTGGGCGACTGCGTCTCGGTCTGCTC
>DASPZH010000155.1:0-18398 GCA_035636335.1 Streptosporangiaceae bacterium | reverse complement strand
GTCCAGGGTGCGCAGGAACGCGAGCAGCTTGTGTCGTCCCGGGGTCAGGTGCAGGTCCGAGATGTGCAGTACTCGCATCGGCCGGGAGCCCGCCGGCAGGACCGGAACCTCGTACCGGCGCAGGGCGAACCAGTTGCGCTCGACGACGGCCGCGTAGCCGACCACTGCGGCGCCGGCCGCGGCAGCCGTGCCGATCAGGGCATGTGGGCGCATCCCCTTATGGTGCCACGCCCGCCGGACTAACCCGTCCCGGACGGACGGGATGGATAGCGGGCGGGCAGGATTGCCTCATGGCTGAACTCAAGGACCGGCTGCGCGCCGACCTGACCGCGTCGATGAAGAACCGCAACGAGGTCAGGACCAGGACCCTGCGGATGGTGCTGACCGAGATCGCCAAGGAAGAGGTCTCGGGTGCCGCGTCGCGCGAGCTTGACGACGCCGAGGTCGAGCGGCTGGTCGCCAGGGAGGGCAAGCGGCGCCGCGAGGCGGCCGAGGCGTTCAGCCGGGCAGGCCGGGCCGACCAGGCCACGGCCGAACTGGCCGAAGGCGAGATCCTCGCCGAGTACCTTCCCGCTCAGCTCGACGACGCCGAGCTCACCGCACTGGTGGCTGCCGTGATCGCGGAGACCGGTGCGGCGGGCCCGAGCGCGCTGGGTCAGGTGATGAAGACGGTGACGCCGAAGGTCGCCGGGCGAGCGGAAGGAACTCGAGTCGCCGCCGAGGTGCGCCGCCAGCTAGCGGCCGGGTGACCGGGCCGGGGTGCCACCCTGGTCGCACCCCGGAAGCCGCCGACGACCCGTGCCCCGTGCCGGGGTCACGCCTTAGTGGCCGCCGCCACCGCCGCCACCGCCGCCACCGCCGCCACCACCGGTCTTCTTCTTCTTCGGCGGCGGCGGCGGCGGGCCGATCGGCGCGGTTCCCGGGCCGAGGCCGAAGTAGTAGGAGGCAGGCGCGACGAAGTCCGTCGCGGGCCCGAGGAAGGCGTGGGTGAAGGAGTACTCCCAGGTCGCGCCGGGAGCGTTGTCGCCGTACATCTGTCCGTCATTAGCGGGGTAGCCGCCGGGGTAGTCTCGCCAGGTGGCCCGGTAACCCTTCATCGCGCCGGTACTGGTCGGGTTCAGCGGGTTGAACACGGACACGTAGCCGACCAGGGTTGGCGTGTAGCCCGCGAAGGCCGCGTAGAAGCCGCCGTTGGCGGTACCGGTCTTCGCGGCGGCCGGACGGCCGATGCCGCGTCCGGCGGCCGTCGCCCCTGGTGCGGTCAGCACGCCGCGCAGGACGTAGTTGGCGGCGTCGGCGACGCCCTTGCGCATCACCCGGTGGCAGCCCGCCGACTCGACCGGCAGGTTACGGCCGCGCAGGTCGGTGATCCGCGTGATCGCGATCGGGCGGCAGTAGATGCCGCGGGCGGCCACGGTCGCGTAGGCGTCCGCCATCGACATCGGCGAGACGTTGACCGAGCCGAGCGTGAACGAGGCGAGGTCATCGGCCGCCGGTTCGTAGCGGGACGACCCGGGCTTTCCGATCGTCCTAAGGAGCGACGTGCCGTCCGCACGGTGCACGCCCATGCTGGCCGCGGTCTTCACCACGTCGCACAGCCCGACCTTGGACTCGAGGGAGACGTAGAAGGCGTTGATCGAGGACGTGGTGCCCAGGTAGAGCGGGATGTCGCCGCCACCCGGCTCCGCGTTGTTGACCTGGAAGGGCAAGATCGGGGCGCCCTCGCAGTTGGTGAAGCCGCCGACATACATGCCGCTCTTGACCGTGAGGTGGTAGCCGTACTGGTAGCCCTGCTTGAGCGCGGTGATCAGGGTGAAGAGCTTAGACGACGACCCGGTCTGCACGCCGGCACCGCCGTCGTACTTCGTGTCGACCCCGTAGTCGATGCTGGTCTGGCCCCGCCCGTAGCCGTAGGGCCGGTCGACGGCGATGGCCCGGACGAAGCCGGTGCCCGGCTGGACCATGACCTCGGTGTCGACGTTGTAGCCGGGGTTGTAGTACGGCTTCCTGGCCGGGACCACGTAGTTCACGGCATTGGTGGCGGCGCGCTGGTCACGGGCGCTTAGCGTCGTGTAGACCTTCAGCCCGCCCACCGTTTGCATCTCGTGGTAAGCCTTCTGGTACGCGGGATTGTTCTTCAGTAGCGACATCACGTAGTCGCAGAAGAACGCGGCATCCTTGACCTTCGGGCTCGTGCAGCCGGTCTGCGCGGGGACCGGCCGGCGGTGCAGGCCGAGCGGCATGCTTTGCGCCTTCCGTGCGGTCGCCGTGCTGATATATCCGTGCGCCGCCATCGCGGCCAGCACCTCCGCGCGCCGGTGCAGCGCGCTCTGCGGGTTGGCCACCGGGTCGTACTGGGTCGGAGACTCGACGATCCCGGCGAGCAGAGCCGCCTGGGTGAGGGTGAGATTGGCGGGCGGGACGGAGAAGTAGTAATCGGAGGCGACCTTTATGCCGTAGGCCTCGTGGTCGAAGTAGGCCACGTTCAGGTAGGCGGTCAGAAGCTGCGGCTTGGTCATCCTGCGCGCGACGTTGGCCGCGATCCGCAGCTCGGTGATCTTGCGGGCCGGGCTGAAGGCCGTACACTGCCGTGCGGCGGCCTGGGTCTTCGCGGTCAGAATGCACGCGTTCTTGACGTACTGCTGCGCCAGGTCGGATCCGCCCTGGACACTGCTGCCCGACAGGTCACTGGACACCGCGCGCAGCGTGCCGTGCAGGTCGAACGCGCCGTGGTGCCAGAACCTGTAGTCCTCGATGGCAACAATCGCGTTGCGCATCACCGGGGCGATCTGGTTCCAGTGCACCGGGTCCCTGAAGATGTCGCGCGGGTAGTAGGTGGCGATCACGTGCCCGGTTCGGTCCAGAAGCTGGGATTTCGACGGCACCTGGCCCAGGCCGGCGACCGGCAGGTCGTTGAATGTCTTGGAGGCGTCGCGTACGGCTACTCCCGCGACGCCGATCACCGGCAGCGCCGCCGCGGCGCTGAGCAGGCCCGCGCCGAGCGCGAGGGCGGCGAGCATGCCAATGGACTTCAGGCCGGCGTGGCGAGCTGGTGAGAGCACGTGAACAGGTTACGCTGCCCGCCAGGCTAGTCAGGGGAGGACATCGAAACGGGGAATATCCGCCGCCGCGGGTGCAGTCAACCCGGCCTTAGTAGCTGTCGGTCGTCAGATGACTACGCACTGCTTTCGGTATAGCCCTGATGGGCTATACGGGAAATGGGCATGCCGGGGACTAGCGCTCCGAGCCCGAGTTCCGTAAGTTACTCTTTCGCGACCATCACATAGGGGTGTCGCCGTCTGGCCACACCCCCGATAACCGCAGCGAAAGCGCCACCGGGCGTGACGACCCGCCACCGGGCGTGACGATCAGGAGGAGTTGGGCACATGTGGATCACTGATTGGACCGCACGCGCCGCGTGCAAGGGAACTGACCCTGACGAGCTCTTCGTTCAGGGCGCGGCGCAGAACCGGGCCAAGCTGATCTGCCGGGGCTGCCCCGTCCGCACCGAGTGCCTGGCCGACGCGCTCGACAACCGGATCGAGTTCGGCGTCTGGGGCGGCATGACCGAGCGCGAGCGGCGGGCGCTGCTGCGGCGCAGGTCCGATGTCGTCTCCTGGCGCGACCTGCTCGAGAACGCCCGGGACAAGTACGAGAGCGCCAGCGAGCTGGTCGCCAGCTAGCAGTCCGCGGAGCCAACCGCATCGGCGGACCCTTGATGCTGCTCTCTAGCGACGTTAACGGTTCGCCGATGTCGTTCTCTGCGCCGCGGCCGAGCGCCCTTCGCGGGCAACCGTGGCCATTGCGCGGCGGTTACGGCGTGGCCTAGTTCGCGGTGAAGGTCACGCCGATGACGCGGAGCCCATTCAGGTCGTGCACGTCGTCCGGCTGGGCCGGCACCCGGGCGACCGGGACCAGCGGGTGAGCGGCGGTGAACCGCCTCGC
Source organism: Streptosporangiaceae bacterium (assembly GCA_035636335.1). Classification (GTDB taxonomy): domain Bacteria; phylum Actinomycetota; class Actinomycetes; order Streptosporangiales; family Streptosporangiaceae; genus Chersky-822. Next base: position 14,453 of record DASPZH010000155.1, on the reverse strand, counting down.
GAGCCTGCGCTCGGACTCGGCCCGGCGCATCCGCTCGGCGTGCAGCCGGAGCGCGGTGATGCCGAGCGCCGTGGACTCGCCGTCATCGAGGCCCTGCAGCGTCTCCGCGGCGGCGAGGCTGCGGGCCGCCGACAGCCGGGCCGCGGGCGAGCGGTGCACCCGGTTCAGTACCAGCCCGGCCAGCGGCATGCCGTCGCGCTCGAGGCGCTCGACGAAGTAGGACGCCTCGCGCAGGGCGTCGTTCTCGGGCGCGGCGATGACCAGGAATGCCGTTCCCGGCGCGCGCAGCAGCCGGTAGGTGTACTCGGCGCGCTCCCTGAACCCGCCGAACATGGTGTCCATCGCGGACACGAACGTCTGCACGTCGCGGAGCAGCTGGCTCCCGATGATCTTGGTGACCACGCCGGTCACCAAGCCGAAGCCCGCATTGAGCATCCTGAGCCCGGTCTTGCCGCCGAGCTTGGCCGGCGCCACCAGCAGCCGGAGCAGCCTGCCGTCGAGGAACCGGCCGAGCCGCTGCGGGGCGTCCAGGAAGTCCAGGGCCGACCGGCTCGGCGGGGTGTCCACGACGATCAGGTCCCACTCGTCGGCGCGGCGGAGCTGGCCGAGCTTCTCCATCGCCATGTACTCCTGCGTCCCGGCGAAGCTGGACGACAGCGACTGGTAGAACGGGTTCGCCAGGATCTGCGCGGCGCGGTCCGGGTCCGCGTGGGACTCGACGATCTCGTCGAAGGTCCGTTTCATGTCGAGCATCATCGCGTGCATGCTTCCGCCATCGCCGGCGCCGCCCGTCCGGATTCCGGTTACCGGGCGGGGTGTGTTATCGAGCGAAGTCAGGCCCATGGACTGGGCGAGCCGCCGGGCCGGATCGACGGTCAGCACGACGACACGGCGGCCGCGCTCGGCCGCCCTGAGCCCGACCGCGGCCGCGATCGTCGTCTTGCCGACGCCGCCCGAGCCGCAGCAGACGATGATCCTGGTCCGCCGGTCGTCGATGAGGTTGTCCACGACGAGCGGGACAGGACTCGTGCTCACGCGCTGTCTCCCGCTCACGCTGCGCCCTGGTCGCGCATCGCCTCGGCCAGCCGGTAGAGCGCGGCCAGGTCGATCCCGTCGGTGATCAGCGGCAGCTCGTAGCAGGGTTGCCCGGCCTCGTCGAGCTGGCGGCGCAGTACCCGCTGCGAGCGGGCCGTCCGTGCCTCGTCGGCCAGCTCGTCGGCCAGGTCGGCGGCGAGCCCGGCGTCCTCACCGAGGCCCGCGGCCTTGAGCGCCAGCTCGAGTGCGTGCGTGTCCCGCGTCTTGCTGCCCAGCGTGCCCCGGCCGGCCGTCCTCCGGCCGGCCAGCTCGGCCTCGCGCATCATGTTGACCACGATGCCGCCCGGCTGTATCCCGCCGCCGCCGACCTCGTGCAGCTCGGCGATGCCGTCGAGGGTCTCCTGCACCGGCATCTCCTCCAGCAGGGTGACGAAGTGCACGGCCGTCTGCGGCGACCGGATCACGCTCTGCACGGTGTCGGCGTGGCCGCGGATCGGGCCGACCTTGGCCAGGCCGGAGACCTCCGAGCTGATGTTGAGGAAGCGGCTGATCCGGCCGGTCGGCGGGGCGTCCATCACGACGGCCCCGTACACGAAGCTGCCGCCGGCCTTGCGCCTGGCCGCCTCGGCGGCCTTGCCGGTGAGCAGCACGTCGGACAGCCCGGGAGCGATCGTGGTGGCGAAGTCGAGCACGCCGAGCTTGGTCAGCGCGCGGCCCGCCTGGCGCAGGTTGTAGAACATCTCCAGGTACTCGATCAGCGCCGACTGCGGGTCGACCGCGAGCGCGAACACGTCGCCGCCCGGCCGGTCGCGGTGCGCTGGCGCCACGGCCACCCGGCGCTCCTCGTACGGCAGCGGCGGCACGTCGAATACCTGGGCGATGCCCTGCCTGCCCTCGACCTCCATCAGCAGCACCGGCTTGCCGTTCGAGGCGAGCGCGAGCGCCAGCGCAGCGGCCACCGTGGTCTTGCCGGTTCCGCCCTTGCCGGTCACCACGTGCAACCGCACGCCGTCCCAGTCCGTGTCCCGCACGCTCACGAGCAAGAAGGCTATCCGCGCCGGGGGGCCGGCGCGGAACCGAAGCCGGCCGGCCGGCCTGGCCGAAGCGGCCCGGTCGGCCCGGCCGGCGCTGTCCTGACGGCTCCTTCGACGCGATACCGTGGCCGGGCCGTCATCCCGGCGTTAGCAGGGCACGGTGCGCCGTGACTAGTCTGGGTACTGAACGTGCGAGTACTAGTCGCGGACTCGCGAAGCGGACGGGTCCTTAGTTCCCCGGGCAACTGGGTGAGAAAGGGTGCCGGCGATGGACGCACTGTTCGGGCTCGTAGCGTTTGTCGCCGCGGGCGGGCTGATCTTGCTCGGACGCAGCGTCAAGCAGGTGCAGCAGTACGAAGAGGGCATCGTGTTCCGGTTCGGCCGGGTGCTGCCGCGGACACGGCAGCCAGGACTGACGATCATCCGGCCGGTCGGCGACAGGATCCAGAAGGTCAACAAGCAGATCATCGCGATGGCCGTGCCCGCCCAGGAGGGCATCACGCGGGACAACATCAGCGTGCGGGTCGACGCCGTCGTCTACTTCCGGGTCGTCGACCCGATCAAGGCGACGATCAACGTCCAGAACTACGTGTTCGCGGTCTCCCAGCGGGCCCAGACCTCGCTGCGGTCGACCATCGGCCAGTCCGAAATGGACGAGTTGCTGTCCGAGCGGGCCAGGGTCAACAAGCAGCTAGCCCGCATCATCGATGAGGTAACCGAGGACCCGTGGGGCGTCAAGGTCGAGAGCGTCGAGATCAAGGATGTCTCGCTGCCCGAGGGCATGAAACGGTCGATCGCGCGGCAGGCGGAGGCCGAACGGGAACGCCGGGCCAGGATCATCGTCGCCGACGGCGAGTACCAGGCATCCAAGCGCCTGGCGGCAGCGGCGAACGTGATGGCACGTGACCCGGCCGCTCTTCAGCTTCGGCTGCTGCAGACCGTGGTCGAGGTGGCGGCGGAGAAGAACAGCACCCTGGTGATGCCGATCCCGGTCGAGTTGCTGCGGTTCTTCGACCGGGGCTCAGGCCAGCTCTCGCAGTACGCGGGGGACCACCTGTCGGACGCGGACACCGGGGACGCCGAGGTCGCCGCCGCGGAGGCGGCGATCGAGAAGAAGCCGGTGCCGCCCGAGGCGGCCGCGATCGAGCAGGACGAGGCGCTGGCGATCCCGCCGGTCGCGCCGATCCCGGTGTCGCCGGTCGCCAGCGCCTCGATCCCCGACCCGGAGATCCCCGAGCCCGTGATCCCCGAGCCGCAGGTCCGCGAGCCGCAGGTCCCCGAGCCCCGCGATACCTGAGGAGCGGCCCCTGGGCTGCTGCGGCGCCCGGGTTCCTGGACGGCTCCGGCCCGCGGACGGCTAAGGTAACGCCCATGCAGAAGTGGGAGTACGCGACGGTGCCGTTGCTTGTGCACGCGACCAAGCAGATACTCGACAACTGGGGCGATGACGGCTGGGAACTGGTCGCCGTCGTGCCGGGGCCCAACGCCGAGCAGCTTGTCGCCTACATGAAGCGACCTAGGCAATGACGGCGGGAGATGATCACTCGCCCGAGCACCGGCTGGCCGCGCTCGGCCTGACGCTGCCCGCCGTGACCCCGCCGCTCGCGGCCTACGTGCCCGCGGTCAGGTCGGGCGGCCTCGTCTATACCGCCGGCCAGCTTCCGGTGGTGGACGGGCAGCTCCTGGCTACCGGCAAGGTCGGCGCCGAGGTGGGGGCGCATGAGGCGGCGGCGCTGGCCAGAACCTGCGCCCTGAATGCGCTCGCCGCGCTGGTCTCGGTGACCGGCAGCCTGTCCGCGATCAGGCGGATCGTCAAGGTGACCGGGTTCGTGGCGAGCGCCCCGGACTTCGCCGGGCAGCCTCAGGTGGTCAACGGGGCGAGCGAGCTGCTGCTCGAGGTGTTTGGCGAGGCCGGCCGGCACGCCCGGAGCGCGGTGGGAACCGCCGTGCTGCCGCTCAACGCGCCGGTCGAGGTCGAGCTGATCGCGGAGGTCGGCGACTGACCGTGCTCGGCCGCAACAACCGTCGCCCTGGCCCAGCCGCGAACATCGGTGCCACATCGATGTCCCCGATCCGGGCCGGGCGGCGACGGAGGACGGGAGCGGGCAGTGAGTCAGGTCAGGGTTCCCGAGCACACCGCGGCGGCCGCGCGCGCCTTCATCGAGGGGAAGGCGCAGCCGGCCACGCCGCGCGATGCCGCGACCGTGATGCTGCTGCGCGCGGCCGGAGCCCGCGCAGCCGGAGCGGCCGGGACCGGTGCGGCCGGGACCGGAGCGGCCGGGACCGGTGCCCCAGCGGGCGGGCCCGCTCCCGCCTTCGAGGTCTACATGCTCAGGCGCAAGCCCTCGATGGCGTTCGCCCCCGGTGCCTACGTGTTCCCTGGCGGCTCGGTGGACCAGCGCGACGCCGACGAGGAGGTGGCGTGGGCCGGGCCGGCCGTGGATCACTGGGGCCGGGTATTCGACGCGCCGCACGATCTGGCCAGGGCGCTGGTCTGCGCGGCGGTGCGGGAGACGTTCGAGGAGTCGGGGGTCCTGCTGGCCGGGCCGTCTGCCGATACCGTAGTAGCCGATACCACCGGGCCCGACTGGGAGGCCGGCCGGCAGGCCCTGCTCGACCGGTCGCTCTCGCTCGCCGAGATGCTGGCCAGGCGGAACCTGATCCTGCGCTCTGATCTGTTGCGCCCGTGGTCCAGGTGGATAACGCCGGCGGTCGAGCCGCGCCGGTTCGATGCCAGGTTCTTCGCCGCCGCGTTGCCGGCCGGGCAGCGGACCAGGGACGTCGGCGGCGAGGCCGCCGCGGTGCAGTGGATCTCGCCCGCTCAGGCGCTCGACGCCGGCCGGGCGGGGCAGATCCAGCTCTGGCTGCCGACCGCGATGACGCTCGCCGAGCTTGCCGAGTACCCGGACGCCGAGGCGGTGCTCGCGGCCGAGCGAGACGTCCAGCCGCTGCTCCCCGAGATCGTCGTCGCCGAGGGCGCGACCTGGCTGAAGGTACCCGGCGAACGGGAGTACCCGCTGTGACGGAACCCGGGCCGCCGCCGATCGACGGGTCGGGCACCGCCCGGGCCCGCTGCGTGCTGGCGCCCAATCCGGGCCTGATGACGCTCGACGGCACCAACACCTGGCTGGTGGCCGAGCCCGGCTCGGTGACCACCGTGGTCATCGACCCGGGACCCGACGACCCGGGCCACCTCCGCCGGGTAGTCGCGGTCGCCGAGCGCGCCGGCCGCCGGATCACCGCGATCGTGCTGACCCACGGGCACCACGACCACTCGGCCGGCGCGCCGACCCTGGCCGGCCTGACCGGGGCAGGCGTGCGCGCGCTCGACCCGGCGCACCGGCTGGGCTCCGAGGGCCTGCCGCCCGGCGCGGTGATCGACGACGGCGGCTGCGAGCTCGAGGTCATCGCGACGCCCGGCCACTCCGCCGACTCGGTCAGCCTCTACCTGCGTGCCGACCGGGCGGTGCTGACCGGCGACACCGTGCTCGGGCGCGGAACCGCGGTGATCGCGCAGGACGGCAGCCTCGGCGACTACCTGGGCTCCCTCGGCCGGCTCCGCGCGCTCGCCGATGCCGCGGACCTGCGGACGCTGCTGCCCGGCCACGGCCCGCTGCTCGCCAGCCCGGTGACGATTCTCGATTTCTATCTAACGCACCGCGCGGAGCGACTCGCCGAGATCAGGGCCGCTCTCGCCGCCGGGGACCGCACCCCGGAGCGGATCGTGGCCAGGGTCTACGCCGACGTGGACCGCGCACTGTGGCCCTACGCCGAACTCTCGGTCCGCGCTCAGCTCACCTACCTGGCTGATCTCGGCGAGTTGCCGCACCAGACTTAATGGGGGTTACCCCGCGAAGCCGCGCGCCTCAGCTTGCCCCGGCCGCCGGCCTGCCGGCGGACCTCAGCGAGCCCGGCGCCGGAGCCGGTCGAGGTCGAGCAGCAGCACCGACTTGGCCGAGAGCTGGAGCCAGCCCCTGGTGGCGAAGTCGGCCAGGGCCTTGTTGACCGTCTCCCGGGACGCGCCGACGAGCTGGGCCAGCTCTTCCTGGGTGAGATCGTGGTTGACCTGTATTCCCTCGTCGGTCGGCGTGCCGAACTTGGTGGCTAGCTCGAGCAGCGCCTTCGCGACGCGCCCTGGCACGTCGGTGAAGATCAGGTTCGTGTTGGTTTCGGTGACCTGGCGCAGCCGTTGGGCCAGCGTCTTGAGCAGCAGCAATGAGACGGCGGGCCGGGTCGACAGCACCGCGCGCAGGTCGTGATGCGCGATCTCGGCGAGCCGGGCGTCGGTGACCGCGCTCGCCGTCGACGTGCGGTAGGTCGGGTCGAACATGGCGAGCTCGCCGAACATGTCGCCCGGCCCGTGCACGCTGACCAGGCTCTCCCTGCCATCCGCCGCGGTCCTGGTCAGCTTGATCTTGCCGCTGATGACCAGGTACAGGCAGTCGCCGAGGTCGCCCTCGCTGAACAGCCGCTCGCCGCGGGGCAGCAGCACGACGTGCGTGTGCGGCCGGAAGGTGGCAGTGTCGTCGTCGCTGAGCTCGCGCAGCAGCGGGCTCTTAGCCAGGATGCGGGCGTCGTCGTCGGTGAACTCCATCTGCTTGAGCCGGCCGCCCGTGTGGTCGTGGTCAGCCACCTGGACCTCCTCCTCCCTGACCGGCCCGGCGGTCTGCGTCGGCACGCGGTCCGCCATGCCCGTGTTCCTGCGCACTCCCGGCCTCGGCCAGCCGTTGCCTGCAGGCCTCGATCTCCTCGTCAGCCGCCTGCCGGTCGACCCACCGGGCGGTCTCGACCTCCTTGCCGGGCTCGAGTGCCTTGTACACCTCGAAGAAATGCTGTATCTCCAGCCGGTCGAACTCGGAGACATCGGTGATGTCGAGCAGGTGCGCCATCCGGGGATCGGTCGCCGCGACGCACAGGACCTTGTCGTCACCGCCCTTCTCGTCCCGCATCCGGAACATCCCGATCGCACGGCAGCGGATCAGGCAGCCGGGGAAGGTCGGCTCGTCGAGCAAGACGAGGGCATCGAGCGGGTCGCCGTCCGGCGCCAGCGTGTGCTCGACGAACCCGTAGTCGGCGGGATACCTGGTGGAGGTGAAGAGCATCCGGTCCAGCCTGATGCGCCCGCTCTCGTGATCCATCTCGTACTTGTTGCGCTGCCCCTTCGGGATCTCGATGACAACATCGAACTCCACGGCCTAGTCTCCCTGCCCGGTGGAATGATTGGCTCACTGCCTTGGTGTGTACCCCAGTTGTGATGTATACCCTCGGTCACAGCGCCTGTCGAAGGACCGGCAACTGGTGAAGGAGTGCGGACGGTGAACCGGCTGGCGCGGATGATGGCGCTGACGCTGGCGCTGCTCTGCCTGTTCACGATCGGCGCCGGAGCCGCGGTGGCGAAGCTGCTGCCGGCCAGGCTCACGCTGTTCGAGATGCCGCGGGTATCGGCGGCTGGCCTGGCCAGGTCGGGGTCGGCGCTGCCCGGTGCCCCCGGATCGCCGCCGGCCGGCCGGGGCGGCGTGGCCACGGCCGCGGGGGTTTCAGCCAGCCTGGGCGGGCTGATCACGTCGGGTAACCTCGGACCTCACGTCGGCGCGCTGGTGACCGACGTGTCGACCGGCCAGGTGCTCTACGAGCTGAACCCGGCCACCGGGTTCGCCCCCGCATCCACGACCAAGATCGCGACGGCGATCGCGGCGCTCGACACGCTGGGTCCCGGCGCCAGGTTCACGACCAAGGTCGTGATGCGGCCGAGGGCGCCAGGAACCGGCGGACCGGGCAGTCAGGGCAGTCCCGGCACGCATGGCAGTCCTGGCACGCAGGGCAGGCCGGCGAGCCAGGCGGCGGCCGCCATCCCGGCCATCGTCCTGGTCGGCGGCGGCGACCCGGTGCTGGCCGTCCGCCGGTATCCGCCGGGCGACTACCCGCAGCCGGCGACGCTGAGCGCGCTCGCCGCCGCGACCGCGAGGGCGCTGCGCGCCAGGGGGGTCACCGCCGTCAAGGTTGGCTATGACGACTCGCGCTTCGGCGGCCCGCTGATGGCTCCGGGCTGGAAGGCGTTCGGCACGGCCGGCAACTACGTCACGAGCGGCAACATCACCCCGATCACCGGGCTCGAGGTCGACCAGGGCCGGCTCACCGCGAGCGGCGCGCCCGACGACTCCGACGATCCGGGTAACTACCGCCCGCGGTCCCTGACGCCCAGCCGGGACGCCGCGCACGCGTTCACCGTCCTGCTGCGCAAGGACGGCATCACGGTTCGCGGCAAGCCCGCGCCCGAGCGGGCACCCGCGAACGGCAGCCCGCTCGCCGCCGTGCACTCGCCGCCTCTGGCCGAGGTCGTGCAGCAGATGCTCTCGGAGAGCAACAACGTCATCGCGGAGACTCTGGCCAGGCAGGCGGCGGTCGCGACCGGCAGGCCGGGCACGTTCAATGGCGCGGCCGCCGCCGTGACGGCGGTCGCCGCCAAGCTCAACGTGACCGGCCTGCGGCTGGTCGACGGCAGCGGGCTCTCGCCGATGGACCGGATCTCGCCGCGGGCGCTGGTCGGCCTGGTCGGGCTGGCCGCGCGGTCGGGGCCGGGCAGGCTTCGACCGGCGATCACCGGCATGCCGGTAGCCGGTTTCACCGGGACGCTCGCGCCTGGCAGCTTCTTCGGGCCGTTCGGCCGGGACGCGCTCGGTGTGGTGCGGGCCAAGACCGGGAACCTGACCCACGTCGCGACCATGGCCGGAGTCGCCTATACCGCGAGCGGCCAGCTTCTGGCCTTCGCGTTCATGGCAAACGACATCTCCCAGAGGCTGGCTACGCTGCCCGAGTTCACCCTCGCTCAGCTTGCGACCGCCCTCGCCGGATGCGGCTGCGGCTAGGGCTACTGGACAGCCCTCACGCGGGCGCTGGCCCGGCCACGTACGGTGGAGGGGTGAGCAGCTCCCAGATGATCGACTGGAACGTAGCAGCCTCGACCGCCAGCCGGTGGGTCAGGCCGGGCCCGCAGGTCGGCCTGACCGAGGCCAGGAAGGTCGTGGCCGAGCTTCGCGAGCAGGCCGCGGCCGTCGCCGAGCCGGTGCGCGACGTGACCGGCCTGCCCGGCGACGGAGACGGCGGCAAGGTGGCCGTCGTCGACCGCCCTGGCTGGATCAAGGCCAACATCACCGGCTTCGAGGTGGTGCTCGACCCGCTGGTCGAGCACATGCAGGAAATCGGCGCCGCGCCGTCGGCGGGGTCGGTGCTGACCGCTGTCGGGTCCCGGGTCACCGGAATGCAGGCCGGCCTGATCCTGGCCTACCTGGCCAGCCGGGTGCTCGGCCAGTACGAGCTCTTCCTGCCGCCCGACCCGGACCGCCCGGCCGACGAGGCGCCCGCCGGGCGGCTGACCCTGGTCGCGCCCAACATCGTGATGGTCGAGCGCGAACTTGGCGTCAACCCGAGCGACTTCCGCCGCTGGGTCTGCCTGCACGAAGAGACCCACCGGACCCAGTTCACCTCCGTTCCCTGGCTGCGGCCTTACGTCCAGCGGCAGATGACCGACTTCCTGCTCGCCTCCGACCTGGATCCCGCGTCGATACTGAACCGCATCAGGGCGGCCGCCGACGCGGTCAGCGGGGCCGTGCGCGGCGGCGACGGCGGCAGCCTGATCGAGGCGATGCAGAGCGAGCGGCAGCGCGAGATACTCGACCGGCTGACCGCAGTGATGACGCTGGTGGAAGGGCATGGCGACTACGTGATGGACGCCGTCGGCCCGGCGGTTGTCCCCTCGGTCGAGGAGATCAGGGCCAAGTTCAACGCCCGTCGCACCTCGGGCAACCGGATCGAGCAGGCGGTCCGGCGGATCCTCGGCATCGACCTGAAGATGCGGCAGTACCAGCAGGGCGCCGCGTTCGTGCGGACGGTCGTGGACGAGGCCGGGATGGAGACGTTCAACCGCGTCTGGACCTCGCCGGAGACCCTGCCCGCCAAGGAGGAGCTGACCAACCCGCTCGGCTGGCTCGAGCGGGTGGCCGGGACGGGAGCGCCGCCGCGGCTCCCCGGCCCGGCAGGGCCGGATGCGGCCCGAGCGGACGAGGCCGCAGCGGACGGGGCCGGTGCGGACGGGGCCGGTGCGGACGGCGCGGAACGGCAGGCTGGCTGAGCGACGATGGGCCCCGAGCCCGCGGTCGCGGCGGTCAGGCTCGCGGTCCGGCGCTGCCTGGCCGGCCTGGATCGCGGGGCACTCGCACTGGCGGCGTGCTCGGGCGGGCCGGACTCGCTGGCCATGGCGGCGGCGCTCGCGTTCGAGGCGCCCAGGCTCGGCCTGCGGGCCGGCGCGGTTACCGTCGACCACGGGCTCCAGCCAGACTCGGCGGGCCAGGCCGAGCGCGTCGTCGCGACGCTGCTCGGGCTCGGGCTCGGTCCGGTGCACCGGCTGCGGGTCGAGGTAGCCGCCCGCGGCGACGCCGCGGGCTACCCAGGACCCGAGGCGGCGGCGCGGCAGGCCAGGTACACGGCGATCGAGGCGGCCGCGGTCGAGTGCGGCGCGGCGGCGGTCCTGCTCGGTCACACGATGGACGACCAGGCGGAGACCGTCCTGCTCGGGCTCGCCCGAGGCTCGGGCGCCCGGTCGCTGGCCGGAATGCGCGGCTCGTCCGGTCCCTACCGCCGCCCGCTGCTCGGCCTGCGCCGCGCGCAAACCCGCGCCGCGTGCGCCGCGCAGGGCCTCGCGCCGTGGGATGACCCGCAGAACGGCGACCCCGCGTACGCCAGGACCAGGGTCAGGCACCGGGTCCTGCCGCTGATGGAGGAACTGCTCGGCCCCGGCGTCACCGAGGCGCTCGCCAGAACGGCCGACCGGCTGCGGGCCGACGCCGACGCCCTCGACGCGGTGGCCGACGAGGCCGCGCAGCGCCTGATGCCCGGCGGGGTGCCGCCCGCCCCGGCCTGGACCGCCGGGAGCGAGCTGACCCTGGACGTCGCCGGGCTCGCCGCGCTGGCCCCGGCGATCAGGACCAGGCTGCTGAAGCGGGCGGCCATCGCCGCGGGCGCCCCGGCCGGATCGCTCGGCTCGGTGCACTTGCGCGGCCTCGACGAGCTGGTCACCGCCTGGCACGGCCAGCGGTGGGCCGACCTGCCCGGCGGAGTCCGGTGCCAGCGGCGGTATGGGAGGCTGCACTTCACGACCCGCTCGTGAACGGAGACCGCGTTGGACGACACTGACATGGGTGCGGACCTGCTCGAGGTGCTGATCACCTCCGAGCAGCTTCAGGGCAGGATCGCCGAGCTGGCGGCGCAGATCGACGCCGATTACGCCGGCCGCGAACTGATCCTGGTCGGCGTGCTCAAGGGAGCGGTCATGGTGATGGCCGACCTCGCCCGCGCGATGCACCTGCCGGTCAGCATGGACTGGATGGCGATCTCGTCGTACGGATCGGGCACGACGTCCTCTGGCGTGGTGCGGATACTCAAGGACCTGGACGCGGACATCGGCGGCCGCCACGTGCTCGTGGTCGAGGACATCGTCGACTCCGGCCTCACCCTGTCCTACCTGGTGCATAACCTGCGGTCGCGCGATCCGGCCTCGGTGCAGGTCTGCGTGCTGCTGCGCAAGCGGGCGGCCGCGCGGATGGCCGTCGACGTGGCGTACACCGGGTTCGAGATCGATGACGAGTTCGTGATCGGCTACGGCCTCGACTACGCGGAGCGGTACAGGAACCTGCCGTTCATCGGCACGCTCGCCCCGCATGCCTACGCCGACGGCGGTTTGGTCACCGTCGAGGGGAACACATCGGAAGTTGATTAGCGTTTACTTAGGGTAGAGGCGGAGCATGGGCCAAGCGGCTTCCTGAGGTGCCGGCTACACGCCGGTGCTAGTTCGGCGCGGTGTACCGTCAGATTCCCGCGTCATGCGCAGGAGAGAGGGAATACCGCGCATGGAAAGCTCGGACGTATTGCGCTCCTGCCGGATGGCGGCGGGACACGAGGCTCGGCAGGAGGTACCGGCCCCGCTCGCCAGGGCCGCTAATCGATGGATCTGAAGCGCATCTTCCGTAGCTGGATGCTCGTCATCCTGCTCGTCTTCGTGCTGCTCGTCGTGGTGCTCAAGTTCACCGGGTCGAACCAGTACCACCAGGTGAATACCTCCCAGGTGATGAAGCTCGTCCAGACCGGCCAGGTCAGGTCGGCGATCCTGAACGTCCCGACCCAGGTGGTCCAGGTCACCACGAAGAACGGCCGCAACCTCGAGGCCACGTGGGTCGGCAACCAGCAGAACCAGATCGCCGGGATCCTGCAGCACGACAACAACATCGGCAACCTCCCCGGCGGCTACGACGTCAAGGACCCGCAGGGCAACTCGCTGCTGAACGTCCTGCTCGGCTGGCTACCGTTCATCGTGATCTTCCTGCTCTTCTTCGTCTTCATGAACCAGATGCAGGGCGGCGGCTCGCGGGTGATGAACTTCGGCAAGTCGCGGGCCAAGCTGATCACCAAGGACACTCCGAAGACCACGTTCGCCGACGTGGCCGGGGCGGACGAGGCGATCGAGGAACTCGAGGAGATCAAGGAGTTCCTGCAGACGCCGGCCAAGTTCCAGGCGATCGGCGCCAAGATCCCCAAGGGCGTGCTGCTCTACGGCCCGCCGGGAACGGGCAAGACCCTGCTGGCCCGCGCCGTCGCCGGGGAGGCGGGCGTGCCGTTCTACTCCATCTCCGGGTCGGACTTCGTTGAGATGTTCGTCGGCGTCGGCGCCTCGCGGGTGCGTGACCTGTTCGAGCAGGCCAAGGCCAACGCCCCGGCGATCGTATTCGTGGACGAGATCGACGCTGTCGGCCGGCACCGCGGCGCCGGCTTCGGCGGCGGGCACGACGAGCGCGAGCAGACCCTGAACCAGCTTCTGGTCGAGCTTGACGGCTTCGACACCAAGGGCGGCGTGATAGTGATCGCCGCCACCAACCGGCCGGACATCCTGGACCCGGCGCTGCTGCGGCCCGGCCGCTTCGACCGGCAGATCGTCGTGGCCCAGCCCGACCTGGCCGGCCGCAAGGGCATCCTGCGCGTGCACGCCCGCGGCAAGCCGTTCGCGCCCGACGTGGAGCTCGATGTGATCGCCAGGCGCACGCCCGGGTTCACCGGCGCCGACCTGGCCAACGTGATCAACGAAGGCGCCCTGCTCACCGCGCGCGGCAACGAGACCCAGATCACGATGTACTCGCTCGAGGAAGCGATCGACCGGGTCACCGCGGGGCCGAAGCGCAAGAGCGTGCTGCTGTCGGAGAAGGAGCGGAAGATCATCGCCTACCACGAGGGCGGCCACGCCCTGGTCGGGCACGCGATGCCGCACGCCGATCCCGTGCACAAGATCACGATTATCCCGCGCGGCCGTGCGCTCGGGTATACGGCGGCCGCTCCGTCGGAGGACAAGTTCCTCGTCAGCCGGGCCGAGATGATGGACCAGCTAGCGATGCTGCTCGGCGGGCGTACCGCGGAGGAGCTTGTCTTCCACGAGCCGACCACGGGCGCGGCCAACGACATCGAGAAGGCGTCGCAGATCGCTCGCGGCATGGTCACCGAGTACGGCATGAGCGAGCGGCTCGGCGCCCGCAAGTTCGGCACCGGCGACTCGGAGCCGTTCCTCGGTCGCGAGATGTCCCATTCCCGTGACTACTCCGAGGAGATCGCGTCCGCCATCGACGACGAGGTGCGACGGCTGATCGAGGCGTCGCACGACGAGGCGTGGGACGTCCTGGTCCAGTACCGGGACGTGCTCGACGCCCTGGTCCTGCAGCTCATGGAGCACGAGACGCTGTCGAGGAACCAGGTACTGGAGATCTTCGCCCCGGTGCAGAAGCGGCCCTCCCGCGGCTCCTACACCGGTTATGGCAAGCGCCTGCCGTCCGACCGTCCGCCGGTCCTGACGCCCAAGGAGCTCGCGCTGACCGCGGCGAGCGACGGCAAGGAACTGCCGCTCGGCGGCAACGGGCAGTCGCCCAACCTGTCCAAGGGCGGCTACCAGGGCGGCATGCCCGCATCGATGCCCGACCCGTTCAGCACGCCCGACCCGTTCGGCACGCCGGGGTCGTTCGGCGACGCCGGTCACGAGCCGGACAATCGCGGCCCGCATGGGTCGCCGCACTGAGCCCGGCCGGTTCGTTGACTGAGCCAGTGGACCTGCCCAGGGTCGAGCGGGCCGTGCGCGAGATACTCCTCGCGATCGGCGAAGACCCGGACAGGGAAGGGATCAAGGACACGCCAAACCGGGTCGCGCGGGCCTATGCGGAGCAGTTCGCCGGCCTGAGCCAGCACCCGAAGGACGTGCTCAGCACGGTCTTCGACGCCGACCATGATGAGATGGTGCTGGTGCGTGACATCGATCTGTTCTCGACCTGCGAGCATCACCTGACGCCGTTCTTCGGG
>DASPZH010000154.1:0-2799 GCA_035636335.1 Streptosporangiaceae bacterium | reverse complement strand
GGTGTCGCTGACCTGGCCGGCCTCCAGGCCGAACTCCTCGGTCTCGGCCGCGGTCAGGTACGCGAGGAACGCGCCGAGCGTCGGCTCCTGCGCGTCCCCGGCGAACGCCGCCGCCGCGTCGGCGAACGCGTCGAGGTCGGCTCGCGCCGCGGCAGGGCTGGTCCCGGCCCGCGCGGCCACCTCCACGTCCAGGCCGAGCGCGCGCTCGACCTCGGTCACCAGCTCGGGCAGCGGCCGGCCGACGTGCCTGCGCAGCGGCCGCAGCTCGGCGGCGAGCGCCTGCAGCCGCGGCCGGCCCTCGTCAGAATAGGCTCCCGCCGCACCGAGATCGTCGAGCGCCTCGACCAGGCTGCCGACCTCAGCGGTGAAGTCTTTCACCGCCCTGGTCAGATGATCTTCAGCCTTAACAGAGCGCCCGGAGTTCTCCCGGTCCGCCGGGCCGACCTGGCTGGCGGCCAGCTCGCGCGCCCTGACCCCGAGTGCGACCAGGTCCCGCGGGCCGACTCGCCAGCGCGGCGAGGTCAGGATCCTGACCAGCGAGTCGGACGCCGCCGGGCTGTGCAGCACGCGGAGCGTGGCCACGATGTCGGACACCTCTGGCACGGTCAGCAGCCCGCCGAGCCCGACGACCTCGACCGGGATCCCCTCGGCCTCCAGCGCGGTCCGCAGCGCGCTGAACTGGGTCCGCTTGCGGCAGAGCACGGCGATGTCGGACGGCCGGACGCCGTCACCGCGGCCGTCCGGCCACGGCAGCCCGTCCGGCGCCAGCCCGGCGGGAAGTCTCAGCAGCGCCGCGACCTGCCCGGCGACCCACCGAGCCTCCGCCGCGCTGGTCTCGAGCAGGGCGCACACCACGGCGCCGCGGTCGGCCCGGCCGGGCGGCGCGATCAGCCTGGGCACCTCGGGCGCGACCTGGCGCAGGTCGCGCTGGATCGCGGCGGCGACGTCGAGCACCTTGCCGGTGTTGCGGAAGCTGGTCGAGAGCAGCCTGACCTCGGCCCGGCCCGGCCCGGCCGGGGACTCGGACCCGGGCTCGGACGCCGACTGGGGCTCGGACGAGGGCTCGGACGGCGCCGGCGGGAAGTTGTCGGCGAACCGCTTCATGTTGCCCGCGCTGGCGCCGCGCCAGCCATAGATCGACTGGCACGGATCGCCGACGGCGGTGACCGGGTGCCCGCCGCCGAACAGCGCCCGCATCAGCTCGAGCTGCGCGTGACTGGTGTCCTGGAACTCGTCGAGCAGCACGACCTGGTATCTGGCTCGCTCCGTCGTCGCGACCTGCGGATGCCGCATCGCGATCCGGGCCGCGAGCGCCATCTGGTCACCGTAGTCGATGACCTCCCGCGCGGCCTTCGCGGCGGCATACGCCCGCACCAGCGGCAGCAGTTGCTCGCGAACGCGCTGGCTCTTCAGCACGGTGTCCGCCGGCCGGGTCTTGCCGGCGGGCACCTCCGCGTACCGCCGCCGCAGCCAGTCCCCCGCCGCGAGCACGTCGTCCGGGCCGCGCAGGTGCTCGGCCAGCTCGCCAGACAGCTCGATGACGGCGGCGGTGACCGTGACCGGCGCCCAGTCCACGGCGTCCATGGGCCCGTCGTAACCGGCGACGACCCTGGCCGCGAGCTGCCAGGCCACGGCCGGCGTGATCAGCCGCATGGTCGGTTCCAGCGCCTCGCGCAGCGCGTGATCGGTGATCAGCCGCCCGGCGTAAGCGTGATAGGTCGCGATCACCGGGTCGCCGTCGAGGTCAGCCCCGCCGCCGGGCTGATCCCGTCCCGTGGCCGGCCGGGCCGCGGCCAGGCCGGCCCGGCGAAGTCCGTCGAGCCGCGACCTGACCCGGCCGGCCAGTTCGGCGGCGGCCTTGCGGGTGAACGTGAGCCCGAGCACGCGCTCCGGCCGCACGTAGCCGTTCGCCGCCAGCCAGACCAGCCGCGCCGCCATGGTCTCGCTCTTGCCGGAACCCGCCCCGGCAATGACCGCCATCGGCGCAAGCGGGGCGCTGATCACCGCCGACTGCTCGGGCGTCGGCTCGTCGATCCCGAGCATCCGCGCGAGCTGGGCCGGGCTGAACCTGGGGCCGCCGCCGGCCGGGGCCGGCGGCGGCTCGTCGTCCCACAGCGTCTGCTGGCTCATGTTCTGTTTCCCGCTCGCTCGATGTTTCCCGCTCGCTCGATGTTTCCCGCCCGCTCACGGTGTTACCTGGCCGCCGCGCTCGTCGACCGGGCAACTCGTGGCCGCCGGGCAGCGGCGGCAGCCGTCGTTGGCTGTGGCGGCGAACCGGGGTCCGGCCATCGCGGCGGCGACCTCCTTGACCAGCGTCTGCGCCCAGCCGGGATCGGGGTCGTCGGCCAGAGCGCGCTGGTTCTGCACGGCAGCCTGCCTGACCTTAGCGGCCTTGCCGACCTGGACCAGCTCGGCACCACCCGGCTCGGCCGCGCCAAGCTCGGCGAAGGCGCCGAGCAGCACCGCGAGCTGGTAGACGCCAAGCTGGGGATTCCGCTCGAGCTCGGCGCTCGACGGCTTGGACGACCCGGTCTTCAGGTCGACGACGACCGCCCGGCCTGCCGCGTCCCGCTCCAGCCGGTCGACCTGGCCAGAGATCACGACATCGTCGATCCTGACCCGCAGCTTCTGCTCGACGGCGACCAGTTCCCGGTCGTTGCCGCGCTGCCAGTCCAGGAACCGGGCGACCATCCGGTCGGCACTCTCGCGCTGCCGGATGCTGTACCAGACGCTGCCGAAGTCGAGCTGGTGCCAGATCTCGTCGATCCGGCGGGCGATGTCCGCGTGGTCGGCTCCCTC